>JAXDPV010000217.1:0-3918 GCA_034668185.1 Actinomycetota bacterium | reverse complement strand
CGCCGGCTGACCGGCGGTGGACAGGCGGTAGTTGAGGATGGCGCCCCACGCGGCCGAGGCGGGCGACCAGATGACGGGACGGGGCCCGTTGGTGGCCTCGTCCGGCCAGCCGTCGACCAGCAGCGACATCCCCACGCCCGACGACTTCTTCTGGACCCGGACGAACGCGCACCGCCCGCCGGCCTTGGCCTCGTCCGACGCGTTGAAGGTGCGGGCCAGGTCGGTGAGCAGGTCGACCTTCTCCGGCGACACGGCCATGTCGATGGCGGTGCAGCCCTTGGGGATGGACTGGAGGTCGCCGCCGCCCGGTCCGCCGCCCGACCCGTCGCTGGTGGTGCAGGCGCTGGCGGCGAGGGCCATCGCCACCAGGAGGAGGACGGCTTTCCGGATGGTCGTCGTCATCGGCCGGTGACCTCCCGGGCCTTGGCTCGAAGGGCGTCGAGCAGTCCGGGGTCGGGCAGCCCATTCCCGGCAGGGAGGCCGGCGGCGCCGGGCGCCTTCCATCCCGAGTGGGTCAGGCGGTCGCGGGCCCGGCCGCTGACGATGTCGCGCAGGCGGTCTCCCCGTCCGCCAGGGGTGACCGTCAGGACCACGTCGGCGGTCGCCATGGACGAAGGGTAGATCTTGGTGAGGGAGGCGCGGCTGGCGGCGGCGTCCACCTTGGCCGCCTCGGCCTCGGTGGTGCCCACGAAGTCGTAGGCGGCCCGGCCGATCTGGAGCATCCGGTCGAGCGGCGACCGGGGCGACGGCGGCATCGGCCGCTCGAGCCCCGAGAACCACCGTTGGAAGCCCTCGTCCTCCAGGTCGAAGGTGGACAGGTCGGTGCGGCCGAACCACTCGACGGTGGCCTGGCCGAGCACGAGCAGGCCGATGCCGTCGGCTGCCGACTCGGCGTGGCCGACCTTGACCCGGCCCCACGCCTCCTGGCCGCCCCTGGTCGGCCACGGCTGGTCGGACGCCTCGCCCAGGCACTTCCACCCGATGCTGCCGGGCGTCGGGCAGGTCGGGGCGAGGGCGTCGGCCCGGTCCTTCCAGGCGACGATCACGAGGGGCGAACGGGCGAGGGGCGGGGCCGTGGCCGCGAAGAGGGGCGGGAGCGAGCCCGCCCGGCGGGCTTCGTCGACCAACGCCGGCCACGGGTCCGCCACCAGCCACCCGTCGAGCTCGGGATCGCCGTCGAGGCGGCGGAGACGGTCGGCGGTAGTGCCGGCGCTCTCGACGGTGACGTCGACCTTGCCCGGGAAGGCGTCGTCGAGGTCGGCGCACACCTGGTCGAGGTCGGCCGCGCACACGAGCCGGTAGACCTGCCCGGCGTCGACCTTCTTGTCGTCGAGCCGTCCCCGGACGACCAGGGCGCCAACGACCATGGCCACCGCCCCCACCACGGCCAAGATCCGACGCACGCAGGGAGCGTAGGTCGTGGCCGGTCACAGCGATCGTCGACGCTTGATGCTTGACATTGAGCAAGCGCTCAAGCAGAATTGAGCAGGCGCTCAAATAAGGAGGCTTCCGATGCTCGTGCCCGTGTACATCGTCTACTTGGTGGTGAGCGTGGGGCTCGTGGCCTGGTTGGCCCGGACCTTGTACCGCAATGGGGCCCTCTTCCTGGAAGGCGTCTTCGCCGATCCCCGCATGGCGGAGGCGGTCAACCGCCTGCTCGTGACCGGCTTCTACATGCTCAACCTGGGCTACGCCGCCCTGCTGCTCAAGTCCGACGCTGCCCCCACCGCGGTCGACGCCTTCGAGGTCCTCAGCCAGAAGCTCGGCGTGCTGTTGGTCTCCCTCGCCGGAGTCCACTTCGTGAACATGTGGGTCTTCCACCTCGTACGTCGCCGGGCGGCGGCTCCCGCACCGCTCGGTCCTACTGCGCCCCCCGCCACGGCGTCAGGGCCGGCCGGCGTGTGGGTGCCGGCCCAGTGACCCGGCAGTAGGGTCGCCGCCGATGGCTGCCCCACCTCCGGCTGGCACGCCCCGGCGGAGCACGACGGCCGGCACCAGACCGGCCGAGGTCACCCGGGCCAAGATGATCGAGGCGGCGCTGACGTCGCTCCACGAGGACGGCATCCTGGGGGCCAGCGCCCGGTCGATCGCCCGACGGGGGGGCTTCAACCAGGCCCTGATCTTCTACCACTTCACCTCCGTCCACGAGCTGCTGCTGGCCGCGGTCGAGGAGCTGAGCGGCCGCCGGAGCGAGCGCTACGAGCGACGTCTGTCGGAGGTTTCAACCCTCCGGGAGCTGGTGGCGGTGGCGGGCGAGCTCCACGCCGAGGACCTGGACGAGGGCCACATCACCGTCCTGTCCCAGATGCTGGCCGCAGCCGCCACCATCCCCGAGCTGCGCCAACCGATGCGGGAGCGGTTCGAGCCCTGGATCGACATCGTGGAACGGGCCATCGTCCGGGTGCTGGAGGGAACGCCCTACTCCGCCCTCGTTCCGGTGCACGACTTGGCGCTGGCTGTCGTCGGTGAGTTCATCGGCATCGAGCTACTCCTGAACGTCTCCGGCGAGAGGGACCAGGCCGGCCCGAGGGTGTTCAAGACCTTCGAACTGCTCGCGGCCGTTCTCGAGTCCCTTCCGGGGATGGCGACTGGGTCGCCCTGAGGTCCGGGCTCACGGGCAGCTAGCCAAGGCGACGAGGCTGTCGACCCGTCGAGATCCCGAGTTGGCTCCCGTCCACGAGTCATTCGTGGTGTGGACAACGTAGTAGCGGGTGGAGAATCCCGGAATTGAGATGATCTTGAACGTGTTCGTGCCTGCGCTGATGAAGTTCGCAAAGGGTCCAACCGCCGAGGGTCCGTAGCCGACCTCGTAGGTGTCGACATACGCCGAGTCCGAAGGCGGCGTCCACGAAAGTGTCACTGTCAGCAGGCTGATAACGCCGCAGGTCGGCGTCCCCGGGGCCAGGAGCACATGGGTTGCGAAGACGTTGGTCTCGGATGCGGCCGCGCGGTACTTCGCCCAGGCCAAGGTCGGCGTGACCAGGCTGGCCGTCACGACCAGCGCGGCTGCGACGAACCCGAGTTTCCGGAGCCGTGTCACATCTAGCTCCAGGCGAACGATCCGGCGGGCGTACAGACGGCGCCGGCTGTGGGCGAGGCGCCGCCGACCGCACAGTTGAGCGTGTTGTTCCTGGATTGCACCGCGTGTGCGCTCAGCACGACGACGGCGCTGCTGCCCTGGTAGGTGTTGAGCTGGCCGCTGGGGAGGGAGATGCCCGTGGTGAACGTCACGGCGCCGGTCACGTTCGTGAACGCGGTGGCGGAGACGATGAGGTTCGAGAGCTGGTAGCAGAGGTTGTAGGCCGTGTAGCTGTTGCCATCCAGGCTCGTCCCGGCACCGGGGCAGGTGACCGCCGTTCCGAAGTTGGTAGGAGTCCCACCGGTGACTACGTAGCTCACCGTGGGCGAGGTGCTGGCCACCGTGATGTCGGCGTCGCCCGTCGCGTCCGCGGGGTTGTAGAGGTTCGTCGCACTGGCGCCACCTGCCGTCGTGTCCTTCTTGGTGGCGATGAACACGTCGAGGGCCAGATATCCCGACAGGTTTCCGGCGTAGGTCGTGACCATTGTGCAGCTGGCGGTGTCGGCGGGGGCCATGTTGGCGGTCGAGGCCAGGCAGGCGCCGGTGACGACGTTGGTCAGGCCCACGGTGCCGGCCACGAAGGTGTTGGTCTCGCCCGTAGGCCGGTTGCTGTAGAGGGCCAGGGTGACGCCGACACTCGTCGATGCGATCGCCACGACCGCCAGCAGGGCCAGCGGGATCTTTAGCCGCCCGAACCTCCTCGAGCCGGTTCTGTGCTTGATCGTCGGAGCCGTTTCGAGAGCGGCCGGCCGCCCGGCCCGGAAGGTCTCGGCCGACGATCGCACGACATATGCACCCACGACTGCCAGTCCCGCCACGAGCAATATTCCGGTGAGGAT
>JAXDPV010000216.1:0-8147 GCA_034668185.1 Actinomycetota bacterium | reverse complement strand
CGCCAGATCTGGCGGGATTCGGCTGTCAAAACGGTGAGGAAGGAGAGGCCGGTCTCGAGGGTGAGGCCGCGGGCGAGGGTGCGGTGGTGGTGGGCGGCTTCGACGTCGGGGTCGGCGAGGGCGGCGGCAGCCGCGGCGATGGCGAGCGGGCCGGGGAGGGAGGCGGCCCGGGCGGCGATGGTGGCCCGGCGGGCGTCGGCCAGCGCGCGGGGGTCGCCCGATTGGGCGAGGCAAAGGGCCCGGGCCGAGCGGGCCCAGGCTTCGAGCACGGGTGCGCCGACACCGGCGAAGCCGTCGGCAGCGTCGGCCAGCGCGTCGCTCGCGTCCCGCCCGTCGCGCAGGATGCCGATGCCGCTGCAGAGCTGGGCCAGGGGCAGGCCCCACCCGTCGTCCTTGGCCACGACCGATGCGAGGGCTTCGCCGCCCGACGAGCCCGCCGGCTCCATGGCCCCGACGAGCTGGGCCAAGCCCGCGAGCCACGGCAGCCCGGCCTGGTCGGCTTCTTCGTAGAGCGGGCCGAGTGAGGGCCCGACGGTCTCGCCCGCCAGCGTGCGGGCGATGGCCGCGGCCAGCGATGCGCCGAGGGCGATGGCCCGGGAGGCATCGGCCCGACCGCCGGCCTCGTCGAGCAGGACGACGGCATTGCGGACGTCGCCGGCCAGCAGCGCGGCCAGGCCACCGACGAGCGCGCCCTCGGCCCCGCCGAGCCGCGCCGCCTCGCGATGCACGAGGCCGACGGGATCGCGCACGACCGCGAGCCGGAGGATGTCGGTCCAGTCGGTTGGCGATGGCACCGCCGGCTGCATCCACGCCTCGATGGCCAGGCGCTCGCGCCGGCTCGACTCGGCCGGTTGGCCCGGGCCCGACGCGGCCTCGGCCCGGCGGTAGGCATCGAGGGCCGCGTCCCACCGGCCGAGGGCGAGGTTGCGCCTGGCCGAGCCGAGCAGCAACCACGGGTCGTGTTCGAGGAGCGCCGGCGGCAGGGCCTCGATCCAATCGCCGGGGCGGTCGATCACCTGCTCGCCCCGACCGCCGAGCAAGCCGGTGGCCGCGGCCCAGGCCTCGGCGCGGCAGTAGGCGCGCAGCGCCTCGGGAAGATGGCCGTGCGATTCGAGGAGTTGGCCGGCGCGCAGGTAGCGGGCCCGGGCTTCGTCCTCGCCCGCGGTCTCGAGCAGCGCGGCTTCGAGGTGGGTGCGCAGGACCTCGTGGTAGCGGTACGAGCCTTCGTCGTCGAGGGACGCGGTGAAGATCTGCCGTTGCTCGAGCTCGGCCAGCAGGGCCTCGCTGCTGGTGGCCCCGGTGAGCTCGTCGCACAGCGCGGGCGTGAGCCGTCCGAGCACGCACGTCTGCAGGAGGAAGTCGCGCACGTGCAAGGGCAACTCGTCGAGCACGTTGCGGGCGAGGTACTCCCGGGTCAGGCGGGAACGGGCCGCCAGCTCTTGCAACACGCGGCGGCGCTCGGCCGCGGGCTTGCCCCTGGTCGCGAGGTGGAAGAGCTGGAGGCCGGCGGCCCAGCCCTCGGTGCGCCTGGCCAGCTCGGCCAGCTCGTCGGGCCTGAGGGGCTCGTTGTAGAAGTCGTGGAAGAGGCGTTCGACCTCCCACGAGCGGAAGCGCAGCTCCTCGGGGCCCATCTCGACGAGGTCGTCGGACACCCGGAGGCGGGAGAGGTTGAAGCCGGGCGCCCGGCGGGTCGCGGCCAGCATCACCACCCCGGGCGGCAGGTGGCCGAGCAGGCGTTCGAGGGTCTCCTCGGCCTCGGTCCCCCAGAGGGCGTGGAGGTCGTCGACCGCGATCAGGGCCCGCTCGCCGCCCCACCCGTCGACGGCGTCGATGGCGTCGTCGATGCTCGACCAACCACCCTTCACCCCGAGGGCGGCGACCATCGCTCGTTCGAGGTGGGCCACGACCGCCTGGGCCGAGGAGTCGGCGGGCTCGGCTCGGTACCAGGCCACGGGCACGTTGGCCGCCAGGGCAAACTGGGCCAAGAGGGTCGTCTTGCCCGAACCGGCAGGAGCGACGACCAAGCCGAGGCGGTGGTTCCAGACCTTGGTCAGCAGTTGGTCGAGCCGCTCCCGGGGCAGCGCTTTGACCCGGGGGACGCGCAGCTTCGCTCGCAGCACCGATCCGCCAATCGCCATTGCCCGAAAGGGTACGTCAGCTTGCCCACTCCTTCACCTGTGCGAGGGTCGCCGCCGGATCGGGGCCGCTCGGCGTGGCGTTGAGGATGGTGACGCCGGCCGCCTTGTAGGCCTCGACCCGCTCCTTCACGAAGCCGGCCGGGCCGATGAGCGAGGTGGCGTCGATGAACTCCTTGGGCACGGCCGCGGCGGCCTCGTCCTTCTTGCCGGCGAGGTAGAGCTCCTGGATCTGGTCGGCTTCGCGCTCGAAGCCGTAGCGCCGGAAGAGCTGGTTGTAGAAGTTCTTGTCGCGGGCGCCCATGCCGCCGACGTAGAGGGCGATCTGCGGCCGGGCCCGGTCCCTGAAGTGCTCGAGGCCTTCACCGATGGCGAGCCCGCCGCCGGCCACGACTTCCAGCGAACCCAGGTCGGAGGCGCGGTTGGCCGCGCCCTTGGCCAGCGACTCGCCCCACACGTCGTTGGCCTTCTCGGGCCAGAACAGCGTGGGGATCCAGCCGTCGGCGATCTCGGCGGTCATCTCCACGTTCTTGGGGCCGAGCGAGGCGACGAAAATCGGGATGCGGTCGCGCACCGGATGGGTGATCATCTTCAAGGGCTTGCCCAGGCCGGTGCCCTGGCCGTCGGGGAGGGGCAGGTGGTAGTTCGGGCCGTCGTGCTCGACGACCTCCCTCCGCCAGACCTTGCGGCAGATGTCGATGATCTCCCTCGTCCGGCCGATGGGCGCGTCGTAGGACACGCCGTGGAAGCCCTCGATCACCTGGGGTCCGCTGGCACCGAGGCCGAGGATGCAGCGACCGTTGCTGAGGAGGTCGACGCCGGCCGCGGTCATGGCCAGGAGGGTCGGCGTCCTTGTGTAGATCGGGAGGATGCTCGAGCCGATCTGCACGGTCTCGGTGACGGCCGCGAGGTAGCCCATCAACGACACGCCGTCGACGCCGTAGGCCTCGGGGACCCACACCACGTCGACGCCGGCCGCCTCGAGCTCGGCGACCCGGTTGGCCGCTTCCTTCATGCCGTTGGCGTAATTGATGCCGGTGCCGATGCGCATGATCGTCCGTCCCCCTGGATGTCTTGACCGCTTGGTCAAGTAGCATCGTCCGGGATGCAGACGGCGCGCAAGCAGCGACAAGAGCAGGAGCCCGCGGGCTCCGACGTGACCGAGGTGGCGCCCGGCGTGCTGCGTATGCAGCTACCGATCTCCATGCCAGGGCTCGGGCACGTGAACACCTATGCGTTGGTCGACTCCAGGGGCGTGGCCATCGTCGACCCGGGCCTGCCCGGGCCTTCGTCGTGGCGATCGTTGGTGGCCCGCCTGGCGTCGGCCGGCTTGAAGGTCGGCGACGTGCATTCGGTGATCGTCACCCACTCCCACCCCGACCACTTCGGCGGCGTGGCCCGGGTGGTTTCGGAGTCGGGGTCTTCGCCGGCGGTCATCACCCACGCCGCCTTCCGCAACTGGTGGGCGCCGCACTCGCATTCGCATTCGGCCGACGACGTCGACGTCGACCTCGACCAGGACGACGTGGCCGAGCCGACCGTCGGTCGGGGCACGAAGACGCCGTGGGGCGGCTCGCCCTTCCGCCCGCCGATCAAGCGCCGGTTGCAATACCAGGTGTTCGGCCGGCTGATGCGTTCGCGGTTCGGCCCGCCCGAGCCGACCGTCCGGTTGCGCCACGGCGACGTGGTGAAGCTGGCCGGCCGCGAGTGGTTCGCGGTACACACGCCGGGCCACACCCTCGATCATCTCTGCCTGCACGATCCCGAGGGAGGCGTGTTGCTCAGCGGCGACCACGTGCTGCCGACGATCACGCCCCACATCTCGGGCATGAACACCGGACGCGACCCGCTCGCGCTGTTCTTCTCGTCGCTCGACCGGGTGGCGGCGTTGCCCGATGTCGGTTTGGTGTTGCCGGCCCACGGCCATCCGTTCGCCGACGTGGCCGGGCGCACGTCGGCCATCAAGGACCACCACGTCGAGCGCCTGGCCAAGCTCGAATCGGTCGCTTCCGACCTCGGCCGGCCGGCCACCGTCGAGGAGTTCTCCCACTCGTTGTTCCGCCCCGAGCGTTGGGGCTCGATGGCCGAGAGCGAGACCTACGCCCACCTCGAGCACTTGCGTCTCGCCGGCCGGGCCGTGCGGTCGGAGCGGGCCGACGGGATCGTCCTCTACGACGTCGGCGGCTGATCGCAGGGAGTCGACTCGCTGATCGGCCCCCACACGGCACGGTCGTAGCCCCGGGGCGCGACGGCGGCGAGCCAGCGGCAAGCCACGGCGGTCGAGAGCAGGCGGCGGTGCAGAGGGTCGTTCCAGTCGTAGCCGGTGCGTTCGGCGATGTCGGCCACCCGGCGGCCGACGGCCTTCTCGCCCATGCCACGGGCGGTGGCCGACGCCTTCTGCGAACCGTGTTCGACGAGGGCGTCGAGGGTGCAGAGGAGATCGCGGTTGGCGACGGGCCGGAGGAGCGGGCCGAGGACGAGTTGGGCCATCGACACCCGTTCGAGCGGTGACGGGTCGGCGAGCAGCCGGTAGAACTGCAGCTCGCCCAGATCGAGCAGCCCGGTCCTGGGACGGACGGCGGCGTAGGCCAGGTTCCTCGCGACCCGCTCGTGGAGGGCGGGCACCTCGACCAGGCGGCGGGGCGCACGGGATGCGGCCACGAGCACGCCCGTCTCGGTGGCGATGGCGCCGGCCTCGGCCACGGCGGCCGCCCACCCGTTCGACAGCTCGCCGCCGACGAGCACGACCACGTGGGGCGCGGGCTCGTATCTCGTCGGGCCTTCGAGGGCGCCGTCGATGGCGGCGACCATCTTGCTGGCCGCTTCTCTCAGCCTCCCGGCGTCGACGCCCCGCCGGCCGGTGACGGCCAGCACGGCCCACTCGTCGAGCGGGTCTTGGCCGCCGAAGCCGAGCTCCTCGGCCTCCCGCCGCAACGCCGGCCATTCGTCGCCGCCCGCGGCCAACACCCGCTCGATGAACTCGACCGCCGGGCGGGCGTCGTCGGCCAGTTGGTGTTGCTCGGCCCTCGCCTCGACGAAGGCGTCGGCCAGTTCCCGTTGCACGTCGCTCGCCATCCGCATCACCCGCAACGCCGATGCGTCGACGGCCTCTTGCTCCTCCGCCGTGCGCACCCCGACCAACCGGGTCACGTGGAGCACCTGGAGGTAACCGGCGTCGATCACTTCTTGGAACGCCGCGCCCAAACCCTCGAGGCTGACGACGCCGTCCCGCGCCTGCTTGGCCGCGTGGGCCCGGACGAACGCCCGCCGCCTCGGCTCCACCGCCGACCCCACGGCCGTGCCCACCAGGTGGAAGGCGACCTGTTCGACGGTGCGCTTGACCTCGTCGGCGTCGAAGAGCCCGTACGCCGGTGCCTTGTCGACCAGCGCGGCCAGCATGGCGGCGATCATGTCGTCCCACGTGTCCCGCAGCCCGTCCTCGACCCTCGCTAGGAATGCATCGCTCACGGCCCGCCCGCCCCCTTCGTCGAGCAGGGATGGGCGGTCACCCGTCGAAGACTCCCACCATGGGGCCGACATGCGATTGACGTTGACCAAGGCGACGCTGGTCGTGCTGCTCGCCGTTCTCGGGCCGCTGGCGTTCTTGTCGATCCACCCAGCCGCGGCCGAGCCGGCGTGCGCCGACGTGTGGATCGAGCATTCGGATGGCTCACGCGCCTACCTCACCGGCCCGGACAACTGCGTCGAGACGCCGTTCACCCAGTGGGTGACCGTGATCGTCCATGACCACGATCCCTGGTGGCCGCCCGGTTGGCCCGCGGGAGCTGGATTCGCGGTCATCCTCACTTCTCCTGTGTAGGGGCGGGCATACTCCGGAGGACGTCGCAGACGGCGGCCCTGACCTCCGAGTCGCAGCTCAGCTCGACGAACAGGTAGGTCTCGCCGCCTCCGGGAGCAGGCCGCTCGTTGTCGAGACCCGTGCGAAGCACGTTGCCGCGATCGAGCGCAGTCGTGACCGTCTCGTTGCGGTCCGGCCGAGCCGCTACCGAAGGTTGCTTGCCGACGCGGACCACGGGGTTGGCGCTAGCTGCATTGGTTCGTGAGGTCGCCGGCGATCCCAGCCCCATCGGCGGTGCGCCGGTCGGGTGAACGACCGCCGCTTGGATAGCGGTCGGTATTCGCGCCGCCGGCCCCGACCGACCGTTGCCCGCAAACGGCGCGGCCAGCGCCGACGACACCACGAACGTCGTCGCCATCGCGAGGAACGCCGGGCTCGCGCCTTCGATCAGCGCACCGATGTGGGCGGTACGCGCCTGCACTCGCCAGAGCCAGCGCCGAGCGACGAACACGAGCCCAACCGACGGCCCGGCCACGAGCTTGTTGAACTGGATGGCGACGAGGCGCCGGAGCCGTTCGAGACCATCGAGCGGCGTCGAGCTCGACGGCACCACGACGAGGCCATCGATCATCGCCTCTTCGAGGGTCCGCTGGCCGAGCATGAAGCGGGCGACCGAGCACGAGTCGCCTTGGATACGCACATCGGGCCGCTCGTCGGGACGGGGCAGTGGGAGCGGGCAGACGATCTCGCCTTCGGCGGTAATGCCGACCCGCCACGGCGTGTCGCCGTCGAGGCCGACCTCGATCGTCCACGGCCGTCCCTTGGCCGCGACGGCGAAGTCGGCTTGGCCCCGACGCAAGGCCACCAACCACGCCGGCAAACCCTCGGATCGTTCTTGCCAACGCCGGAGGAGCCGTTCGACCGCGTCAGGAACGTTGCCCGACCCAGTGTTCGCCGATGCAACAGGATCGCCCCCAGCGACACACTCCACTACCGACCCCCCAGCCAGCGTCACGCGAGCCAGACCCGGACTATAGACCCGCACTCATTTGCTCGTCCGACCCCCACCCGACGCCCTCCGACAACGGTCCAACCGCGGGTCTCATTGAAGACCAGGAAGGAGCTTCCTGCAACTCCGGTCCCCCGCTGACCAGTTGATCCGGTCGCGCTGGCCGTCAGCCGTCAGCCCCTCGCCGCCCGACACCCGCTGGGGGAAGGAGTAGAGCAGCGGCGACCAGCGACGGCCAGCGCGACCGAGAACCGTTCGCCCTGAATCAACACCGAGTCGAACCCCCCGCGCCAGTCACATCGCCCTCCTGACCACGACATGGCCAACATTCGCCAGTTCGTAGCCATGCAAAGGACGGGACGGGCAAGGGGGATCGTTTCGCCACGTCGGTCCTCCACCTAAACCCGAGCGCACGCTAGCGCCCGACCGTCCGTCAACTGGGTTTGACGACCGACGACACGATCAATGCGAGGCCGCCAAGAGCGATCACGAAGCCAGCACCCCGAAGAAGCCAGGAGCGAAGGCGCCAATACCGTGCGTGCTCGCCGCCCGGATCGATGACATCAGCCTCAGCCGACACCTGCGAAGTAGACCCCCGAATCCCGTACCAAAGTCCGAACACCAACAGAAGGATGCCTTCGGCCGCGAGCGTCCGGTTCACCTGATGCGATGGAGGTAGATAGGAGCGTCAAACTTCGCCCCAAATCCTGCGGTGCTCGAGACGCTCCAATCCGTGCCGTGAGACCGGGTGATGCCGTCTGAGTCCACGCCGCTGATGGTAATTGAGTGTGTGGCCACTCCCCAGGCAGCCTCCGACATAGACCGCTCCGCGCATGCCTAGGTACCCCCACTTCTGCGTGTTCTCCGGTACAACGCTCGTGTAACCAATTGACGGACTGCGAGACCAAGTCCTCCCACCGAGTCGTACAAATGAGGGTCAGCGAAACCCGCCGCAAATCACGACACACGCCGATATACGCCATGCAAAGTAACCCGCGCCACGCGATGAGCTTCGGCAGGTTCCGTTCTTGTTCTGACGAGTGCCTTGTAGTCGCCGGTCCCGCCCGTCGGGACGGCGTAGGACAGGTGCAGGGGCTGGGCCGAGGTTCTCGCGGTTTGCGCCACGAGCGAGCCCGAGGGACCGAGAAGCTGCAGGCTGAGGTCCGGGATCGAGGGCCATCCTGCCCTGAGGGTGAAGGCGGTC
>JAXDPV010000215.1:0-15261 GCA_034668185.1 Actinomycetota bacterium | reverse complement strand
CGACCACGCCGGCCCCCGACCGGCGTTTGCCGGTCGACCACGCCGGCCCCCGACCGGCGCTTGCCGGTCGACCACGCAGCCCCGACCGGCGTTTGCCCCACCGAGCACGCCGGGCCGGAACGGCGTTTGCCGGTCGACCACCCCCGCCCGGCACCCTCGGGTAGACCTAAGGCGTGTCGCCGCTGCCCCCGCCGTCGCTACCGCCCTCGTCGGCGCCCACGCCTTCCCTGCTGCCGCGGGCCGGCAACCTCCTGCTGGCGACCCCGAGCCTCGAAGACCCGAACTTCCACCGCAGCGTGATCCTCCTCCTCGCCTACGGCCAGGAGGAGGGCGCCCTCGGCGTGGTGCTCAACCGCGCCAACGACGTGCCCGTCGGCATCCTCCTCCCTGGTTGGGAGGACGTGGTGTCCGAGCCGGCGTCGGTCTTCGTCGGCGGGCCCGTCCAACGGTCGGCGGTCATCTGCGTGGCTCGCCTCCGGCCCGATGTGGCCGACGGCTTCGACGGCTGCCAACCGGTCGCGGGCCGGATCGCCACCATCGACCTCAACCGGCCCGCGCAGGAGATGGCCCCTGGCGTCGACCGCGTCCGCATCTTCTCCGGCTACGCCGGCTGGAGCGCGGGCCAGCTCGACGAGGAGCTCGAGAGCGGATCCTGGTTCGTGCTCCCGTCCGAGCTCGACGACCCGTTCACCTCCGAACCCGACGGCCTCTGGGAGCGCATCCTCCTCCGCCAAGGCGGCCGCTACGCGCTCTATGCCAAGGCCCCACCGAAGCTCTCGATGAACTGATGGGCGCAACCGGTTGATGGGCGCGACGGATTGATGGGCGCGGCGAACTCACCCCCCGTCGTGGGCATCACCGCGGACCGCCGATGGCAGGAGCAGGCCGACCTCTTCCGCCGACGCGGCATCGAGACCCTGCACGGCCCGACGATGCGCACCCTGGACCTGTCGGCCGACGCCACGCTCCGCGCCGTCACCGACGACGTCGTCGCCCAACCGCCCGACTGGCTGGTCGCCACCACCGGCATGGGTATGCGGGCCTGGCTGGCCGCGGCCGAGACGTGGGGCCTCCGCGACCAGCTACTCGCCGCCCTCGGCCGGGCCAACATCGTCGGCCGAGGCGCCAAGGTCACGTCTGCCCTCAGGCAAGCCGGCCTCGACATCGTTTGGCGAGCCCCGAAGGAGTCGATGGCCGAAGTCCTCGACTATCTCGCCGCCGTCGACGGCATCGCCCGAGCCCGCGTGGCTCTTCAGTTGTTCGACCCCGACGAGCACCCGGCCACCACCGCCGTCCGTGCAATCGCCCGGACGGTGGTCGAGGTGCCGGTCTACCGGTGGCTCCTGCCGGACGACCGGACCCCGGCCCAGCGTTTGGTGGAGGCGGCGGTCGCGGGCGAGCTCGGGGCAGTGACGTTCACCAGCCAGCCCGCGGTCCGCTTCCTCCTCCGCATCGCCGCTGACATGGGCGCGCGCGACGCCCTTGTCGAGGCCCTCAACGACGGACCCGTGCTCGCGGCGTGCATCGGGCCCGTCTGCGCCGAGGCGGCAGTGGAGGAAGGGCTGCGGTCGGTGGTGTGGCCCGAGCCGTTCCGGCTACCGCCGATGGTGCGGATGGTGGCGGAGCACCTGGGCGTGTCGCCAGGTGTGGATGTCGAGGTTCAAGCGGAGTAGTCGACCACCTCCTCCCGCTCGTCTCGTAGCTCCTGCCATTCACGGGCGCCCGGGCACTCCGACCGGGCGCGACAGTAGGTACAGGCGGGACCGGGGGTCGTCGTCGGCCCGCGAGCGCCAAGCCTCAAGTCGGCCAGCTTGGCCACGCCGGCGACGACCCGCCGTGCAGCCACCACGAGGATCTCCTCGGTGATGTCCTCGTGTTGCCAGCGGGCCGCCTCGAGGTAATAGGACGCGACCCGGAACGGTGGCACCCGTGACCGGATCGTCTCCAGCAACGCGTAGTACCGGAGGTCGTCGAGGTGGGAGGGATAGGGGCGTCCGGTCTTGACGTCGACGATGAGGACCCGGGCCTCGTGCCCGACCGGACGCCCGAGAGCGAGGTCGACCTTCGACCGAAGCACCACCGAGCCGCCGCCCACCTCTACTCGGCACGACGACTCCAACCTCGGCCTCCAGACCGCCTCGAGCGGGGGGAAGCATTCCTGGAACTTCGTCACCACGTCGCAGGCTGCGCCGCGAACCTCGGCCAGCTCGGCGGTGGACGCCGCCAGCAGGAAGTCGCGAGGGCTCCAGTCCTCGCCGGTGTCGATGAGACGGTTCATCGCCTCGTCGACCAGTTCCAGCGGGCTCACCATCGGGCCCGGCCGGAAGATGCTGAGTTCGAGCGCTCGGTGGGCAACCGTGCCCCGGCAGCTAGCCACCGACCACTCGAACGGGACGTCGTCCTCCGCCAGGTAATGGGCCTCGCACGCGTGGAGCCGCGCGAGCGCGCCCTTGTTGACGGTGAGCTCCATCGGGCCGAGGCGCTCGAGCACGGGGGCCAGGCCGTGTTCGAGTTGGTCGAGCAGGCGGAGCGGAAGGCCTTCGTCGAAGGTGGGCCGCGGTTGGCCGAACGCCAGGAGGTGGTCGACAGCGTCGGTTTGCGCTGGCGTGAGCCGGGTTCGGTCCATGGGGTCACTGTACGGAGGGGGTGTGACAGCTTCGGGGAGCGATGGCGGAAATGCCGCGTGAGCAGGCCGTTCGCCGTCGGCGGGAGAAGTTGTCACAGGGGGTCGTCATGATGCAGGCATGGAAGCGATGGCGATCTCCCCGTGGTTCAGTTGGTGGGGCCAACAACTGTGCGCCGCGTGCCGGCGGTTGGGGCTGTTGGTGCCGTCGTTCCAGAGCCCGCCTGCGATCGAGGGAGCCGACCGCACGCTGCGCCGCACGGCCGACGGGCGGCGTGTGGTCATCGCCGTGCGCCTGTGGCCGCGGCCTCTGGCCCGCATTCGTGGCGACATGATCGACGGCATCGTCGCCGCCAACGGCCTGCATGGGGACCGGGCCGACGAGGTCCGCCGCTTGCTGGAGGAGGTGGTGCCCGTGCCCGACGACGGGCAGGCGGCATGAGGAGCGCCGCCTGTAACCTTCGCCATCGACTGGCCCGGGTGGCGAAATTGGCAAACGCGGGGCACTTAAAATGCCCTGTCCCGAAAGGGACCTGCGGGTTCGAACCCCGCCCTGGGCACCTGCGGGCGGAATCCCTGGTCCGGGGGCCGCCGGGGCCCGCCGCAGCGGGCGTCGCGCCCTTGGTGAAATCTAGATCGGCACGCGTTCAGCCGGCAGCAGGCGTGTCGAGGTCGATGTCGCCGGACCCGGTTGACACGAGGACCTCGGGTCCTGACGATCCGCCAGCATCGGCCGAGTCGAGGTCGTGGCCGTTGACGGTGACGTCGCCACTGTCGCTGGAGAGCGACCAGCGCACGGCCGACGAAGTGCGCACGGAGACGTCGCCCGAGCCGGCGTTCACCCGAACTGGGGTGCCCCGAGGCACCCGCAAGACGGCGTCGCCGGAACCGACCGAGAACAGGAGCCGTGTGGGCGACGAGTTGACCAACCGCACCGACCGGCGCGGCCCCGTCACCGAGGCCCGGTCGGCGGCGGCGCCGGAGAGCTCGACGACCCGAACGTCAGCCGAGCCGGCGTCGAGTTCGACGGTGCGGCCGGAGACCAGGGCCGAAGACGTCGACGAAGGGGCGTCGCCGAATCGCCCGAGCGAGCCGGCGTTCGACGTGCCGGCCAACACGAACACGATGGCCAGGGCGATCAGCCCGAACCGCACGGTGCGGGGCGGCAAGGAGTGGCGAAAGAGCAGGAGCCCCCCGGCGGCGATCAAGACCATCGGCAGCGTGAACGAGCCGAGCAACCGGGGCACCAACCCGATCAAGCCGATGCCGAACGAGGCCACGGCCAGGAAGGCGAACACCGCCGCCGGCACCAACGCCCAGCGCGACCGGTGCGGATAGCGCACGTACACGGCCACGAATCCCAAGGCGAGGAGCAGCGACGACGCCATCGAGGCGAACGCGCCCGACAACACCAACCCGGCAACGTCGCCGAGTCCCATGGCGGTCAGCACCGCGCCGGCCACGAACCAGCCGTAGTGCCGCAGCCGCAACCACCCGGCGAAAGCCCCCAACCCGAGCGCCAACCAGAACGTCTCGAAGTGCACGCCGAGCGAGCGCTGCACCAACAGCCCCGTCCCCCACACGACCAGGGCGGTGCCGATGGCGGCCCGCTTGCGGCCGTGGCGGGCCTCGGGCGTGTCCGCAGAACCGTCCGCATCGGGCGGGTAGAGGTCGTCGTCGATGTCGATCCGCATACCCCAAACGCTACGGACGCCGGCCCCCGAAGTCGTCGGCCGCGGGGACGATTTCGCCACCGTCCTCTAGGACGAGGGCGGCACCAGTCCCGACTCGTAGGCCAGCACCACCGCCTGCACCCGGTCCCGGAGCTGCAGCTTGGTCAACACGTGGGCCACGTGGGTCTTCACCGTGGTCTCGCTGATGAAGAGGGCAGAAGCGATCTCGGCGTTCGTCAGCCCCTTGGCCATCGACTGGAAGACCTCGAGCTCACGCTCGGTGAGGTCGGCCAGCCCCGGCGGCCCGGGCGACCCGGCCGATGGGGACGACGACGACCACGACGAAGCCGAACGGCCGCGGGCGAACTCGTCGAGCAAGCGCCTCGTCATCCGGGGCTCGACCAAGGCGTCGCCCCGGGCGACCGCCCGGACGGCCGCGGCCAGCTCGTCCGGCGGCACGTCCTTCAACAGGAACCCCGACGCCCCCGCCTTGACGCCATTGAACAGATACTCGTCGAGGTCGAAGGTCGTGAGGATCAACACCTTGTGGCCCTCGGCGACCAACCGCCGGGTGGCCTCCACGCCGTCGACCCGGGGCATCCGAATGTCGATCAGCACCACGTCGGGCCGCAGCAAGCGGGCCTGGGCTACCGCCTCCTCGCCGTCGGCGGCCTCGCCCACGACCTCGAAGTCGTCCTCGGCGTCGAGGATGAGCTTGAAACCGAAACGCACCAACGCCTCGTCGTCCACGACCAACAACCGCACCAACGGCACCGGCCTCACCGCTCCACCGCCAGCGGGAAGCGGGCGTGTACCCGCCACCCCGGCCCCGTCGTCCGGGGGCCGGCCGACAGCGTGCCCCCGCTGGCCGCCACCCGCTCACGCATACCGACCAGCCCGTGCCCCGACGACGCCGGCAACAGCGCCATCAACCCGTCGCCGTCGTCGTCCACCACGATGTCGACGCCGTCCGGCGCATAGTCGACGTCGACCACCACCCGGGCGTTGGGCGCATGGCGCACGACGTTGGTCAACGACTCCTGCACCACCCGGTAGGCCGCCAGCTCGACACCGGGCGGCACCCGATCGGGAAGCGCGCCCGTCTCCTCCAAGGTGGCGTCGAGGCCCGCTCCCCGCAGGTTGTCGACCAGCGAACGGATGTCGGCCAACCGGGGCAGCGGCGCCGTCGGGGCGACCTCGGACACGGCCGCGGCCCCCGCGCCCTCATAGGGACGGGACGCCGCGCCCAACGACGCATCCGCCGACCGCAACACCGCCAGCAAACTGCGCAGCTCGGCCAGGCTCTGGCGCCCGGCGTGCTCGGCGTTCGACAACGCCTGGTCGGCGTCGTCGGGCTTGGTGCGGGCCACCCGGCGGGCGGCGGCGATCTGGATGGTCATCAAGCTCACGCCATGGGCGACGATGTCGTGCAGCTCCCGGGCGATCCGGACGCGCTCCTCGGCCACCGCCAGGCTCGCGCTCCTGTCCTCCTCGATGCGGATGCGCCGGGCCCGCCCGAGCAGGAACGACACGCCGATCCCGATGAGGATGATCGGCCACAGATACACGGGGTCGACCTGCCACACGCCCAGGCTGTCGAGCAGGAACCCGACGCCGATCAGCGTGAAGACGACGCCCGCCAACACCCGGCCGGGCCTGGCCTCGGTGGCGTTCACCCAGCCTTGTCCCGCGTGACGGTGATCGACCCGAACTGCACGTCAGCCTCGATCACCAACCTCGATTCGGCGCCATCGAAGGACGGCTCGGTGTACGTCCGGCGGTTGTCGTTGCCGCTCTGGTCGACGCCGGGCAGATGGATGTCGCCAGCGGCGGCGTGGGCCAGCACCTTCACCGGCGGGCCGCTGGCCGGAAGGCGCACGTCCACCTCGCCGATGTTGACGCCGACGACCACGTGCTTCTCGCCGGTGAACGGGGCCACCCTGCGGAGGTCGAGCTGCAACTTGCCGATCCCCTGGTGGCGCACGAGACCGTTCTCGGGTAACGACAACGGCTGCACTGTCTTGTCGCCGATGCCATTGAGGTCGTGGTTCCACCGAACATCGAACTTCGGCGCCGACGACGAACCGGCGAGGATCACCGTCAAGATCACGCCGAGCACGATCAGCTTGCCGCCGCCGGCGCGGCGAGCGGTGAACACCAAGCCCAGCCCGAGGGCGATCAAGAGACACGAGAGCAATACCTCGGCCCCCACGTCGACCACGCCCGACTGCTGCAACAGCCAACCCACGCCGACGATGACGAGCAGCCCGCCGAGCACCTGACCGTCACCGGAACGCCGCCGCCGGCGCCGCGCCGCGACGCGCGCCAACGGCTCGATGGTCGTGTCCATGGCGCCCACGATACGGACAGCAGCCCCGCTTGCACATCGTCCCCGAGGTGGAAACGGGCCTCGTCCGCTAGGAGGGGAGGGGCTCGGGCAGCGGAAGCCCGTGTACGACCGACAGGTGCTGCGTCGGCCGGGTCAGGGCGATGTAGAGCAGCCGCAAACCACGGGGGGCGTCGTCGACGATCAACGCAGGCTCGACCACGACCACGGCGTCGAACTCGAGACCCCTGGCCGTCACCGCCGGCACCACCGTCACCGCATGGTCGAGGCCCGAGCGCTCGGCGTCACCGAGGTCGGCGCCGGCCGCGGCCAGCGCCGCCACCACGTCGTCGTGCAAGGCGTTGGGCACGATCACCGCCACCGAACCCCACTCCTTGGCCAAGCCCACCGCCTCCGAAGCCGAAGCCGCCGCCACCGCCACCGAGTCAGGCGAGTCGACACGGACGAAACGGGGGTCGCTCCGCCCCGCCCTGATCGACTCGGTCGGCGCCAGGTGCGGGGCGATCGCCGGCAACAACCGGGACGCCACCGCCAGCACGCGACCGGGCGCCCGATAACCCAAGCGCAGCTCCTCGAGCCGAACGCCGTGCGGGGCCGGCAGGTGCTGCAACAGGTCGTCCCAATGGTCACGGGCCCACACGCCCGTCCCCTGGGCGATGTCGCCGAGGATCGTCAACGAGCCGCTCGGCACCCGCCGGGCCAGCATCCGGGCCTGCATGGGCGAGAGGTCCTGGGCCTCGTCGACGATGCCGTGGCCATACGTCCGCAACCGCCCCTCGATCAGCTCGATGGCTTCGTCGACCAGGGGCCCGTCGGCCTCCGTCCACGGCTCCGTCTTGGCCGAGCGCCCGCCCCGGCGCAAGAGCAGCGCCTGTTCGGAAGCCGACAACACGCCGTCGGCGGCCTCGGCCAAACGCAAGCGACTCGACAGCAGCTCGCGCACCAACGCCGACGGCGACACGCTCGGCCAGGCCACGTCGAGCGTCGCCTTGAACGCCGCCGGGTCGACCCGCTCCTCCAACCGCTCCAGGACCGTGCGGGCCAACAGGTCTCGCATCGTCGTGCGCCCGGCGGCGTAGGGAATGCGGCGTGACGCGACCGACGAGGCGATGTCGTTCACTGCCGAAGCCGGCACCACGATGCGACGGGCTTGATGGCGCACCTCGAGGTCGTCGACGACGGGGCGCCGCCGGGCCATCAAGGAACGCCGCAGCACCAGAGCCATGCGGGCGTCGCCCTTCAACCGGGCGACGTCGGCAGGCTCGTCGAACACCCGCACCGGCGCGTCCGGCACCAGGTCGCTCAGCGTCGTCTGCACCACCGCTTCCTCGCCGAGCGAAGGCAGCACCTGGGCGATGTAACGCAGGAACGTGCGGTTGGGCCCGACCACCAACACGCCCATCCGGGCCAGTGCGTCGTTGCCGAACAACAGGTAGGCGGCGCGGTGCAGGCCGATGGCGGTCTTGCCTGTGCCCGGCCCGCCCTGCACCGTCAAGATGCCGGGCATCGGCGCCCGGATGACGACGTCCTGCTCGGCCTGGATCGTGGCCACGATGTCGAGCATCTGGCCGGTGCGCCCCCGTTCGAGCTCGGCCAGCAGCGCGTCACGGCCCCGCACCTGCGGGCCCTCCAGGGCACGAGCGGCGGCGTCGGGACCGAAGAGGTCGTCGGCCATCGACAGCAACGTGCGGGTATCCACCACGAACTGGCGCCGCATACGCAGGCCCAACGGCTCGTCGATGGTGGCCCGGTAGAACGGCACCGCGATCGGCGCCCGCCACTCGACCACGACCGGCTCCGACGACTCGTTCTCCACGTGGCGCCGGCCGATGTGCCAGCTCTCGCCGTCCTCGGTGTCGAGACGGCCGAAGCACAAGGCCCGGCCGGTGTCGGTCAGTTGGTTGATTCGGCGCTTGAGTGTCGCCTGCAGGTCGAGGTCGGCGGGGGCGGCGGCGAGCAGTTGCACGGCCCGCTCCCGCATGAAGTCGAGGCACGCATAGGCGAGGTCGAGGTGGGCCTGCTCCGCATCGAGCTCGGTGTCAGGGGAGGTCGGCACGGGGTTGGCGACGCTATCGAAGTGATCCGAGGCTTCGCAACGGGAATTATGGAGGGCGATGCCCGAGCCCCTCGACACCTACCAGTCGATGCGCGACTTCGGGAAGACCGAGGAACCCTCGGGCCACGCCGACCCCGAGCGCTCGGAGTTCGAGCAGCGGGGCACGCCCCGGTTCGTCGTACAGGAGCACCACGCCACCGCCCTCCACTGGGATTTCCGGCTCGAGCGCGATGGCGTCCTGGTGTCGTGGGCCGTGCCCCGCGGCGTCCCGCCCGATCCCCGCGACAACCACCTGGCGATCCACACCGAGGACCACCCGCTCAGCTACTTCGACTTCGAGGGCGACATCCCCAAAGGTGAGTACGGCGGCGGCAAGGTCATCCTCTGGGACCGAGGCACCTACACCGAGGAGAAGTTCTCCGACCGCGAGGTCATGGTCGTCCTCCACGGCGAGCGGGCCAAGGGCCGCTACGTCCTCTTCAAGACCGACCGGAAGAACTGGATGATGCACCGGATGGACCCGCCCGAGGACCCGTCACGCGAGCCGATTCCGAGCGATGCCCGGCCGCTGGCGCCGGTCGCCGGTGACCTGCCGGACGGAGACGGTTGGCGGTACGCGGTGGAGTGGGGCGGCACGCGGGTCGCGGTCACGGTCGACGGCGGCCGCTGCATCGCCCGCACCGCCGACGGCACCGACGTCACCAAGAAGTGGCCCGAGCTCGGCGCCTTCGGGCGGGCGGTGGGGGCGCTGCCGGTGGTTTTCACCGGCGAGCTCGTCCGCCCCGAAGCCAAGGCCGCGGCCACGTTCTTCATGGAGGACGTCACGTGGCTCGACGGCCACGGCACCCACCCGTTGCCGTTCGCCCAACGCAGGGCGTTGCTCGACGACCTCGACCTCGACGGCGAGTCGTGGAAGCCGGCGCCGCTCTACGACGACGGGGCCGTGCTCCTCGAAGCGGCCACGGCCCAGGGCCTGCCCGGCATCCTCGGCTTCGAGGACGGCGCGCCACTCCAACCGCCGAGGTTGATCAGTAGTCCGTGAAGTGGCGCTTCATCAGCTCGGTGATCTCCAGCACCCGCTCGCACTCCAACACGTGGCCGGCGTCCTCGTAGGTGACGAGCTCGACGCCGAGCTGCTTGGCCAGGCGCACGCCGTTCTCGTAGGGCACGAGCGGGTCGAGGTTGCCGTGGCCGATGGCGATGGGTACGCCGAGGTCGCGGATCGCACCCTGCGGGTCGAAGGTCGAGATCGCCTGGATCTGGCGCATGTAGCCCGCGGGCGTGGTGGCCGAGTCGAGTGACAGCGCGGTCTCTTCGTCGATGATGTCGGGGTGGGCGGCGGCGTAGCTCGGGGCGACGAGCCGGGCCCATACCGAGGTGCCGTCGGCGGCCGGCATGAGGACGCCGAGGTCGGGTTGCACCGCGATCGACGCGCCGCCGTGGGTCGACAGCAGCACCGCCGCACGGATGCGGGAAGGCGCCAGGCGGATGATCTCCTGGCTGATCATCCCGCCCATCGAGATGCCGGCGAGGAAGAAGCGCTCGTGGCCGAGCTTGGTCATCAGCGCGAGGGCGTCCTCGGCGATGTCGGACAGTTGGAAACCGGCTTCGCACGGGCCGGTGGCGCCGGTCTCACGGTTGTCGAAGGTGACCACGGTGTAACGGTCGGCGAGCAGCGGCACGACCCGGCGCCACTTCTTCCCCCGCTGGCCGAGGCCGGCCACCAAGAGCAGCGGATCGCCGACACCGGCGACCTCGAACGCGACGTCGGTCATGTGACCCATCCCCCATTGCCAGGCTGTATACGGCGAAGTATACACTTGCCCCCATGACGACCTCGCAGGTGGAGTTCACGGAGCAGGAACTGCTGGCCGACTACGCCATCGCCGAGCCGCTCGTGGCCGGCGGCGTCCGATGCCACGGCGGCTTCGACGACCAGGGCGAGTACGTCTCGCCCCGCACGAAGTTCCGCGTGCCCGGCATCGAGGCGTGGCAGGCGAAGCACCGCGAGGAGTTCGGCAAGGCGATCCTCGACATCCCCCTCGAGACCTGGCCCGAGCACTTCCCCAACGTGGCCCAGGCCCGCCACCTCGTCACCGCCGGCGTGCCCGAGCCGTTGATCGCCACCCTCACCCGCATCGGCACGGTCGAGGGTTTCGGCGCCAACATCCGCTTCCTGCAACCGGGCAACATGCAGCGCCACTTCGACGAGTCGGTCAAGGGCACCACCATCGACCATCTCGGCAAGGGGTTGTTCGAAGCCCACGGCCGCGACGAGGCCGGGTGGGAAGAGGAAGCCGGCCACAAGGACATGTGGTTCGCCGCCCGCGACATCGCCTTCGAGAACCCGACGGCCAAGGTCGACATCGAGGCCATGCTGGCCCGCATGGGCTTTGGCCAACCCGGCAGCGGGCCGAGCTTCCTCGAACGCCTGCTGCCCGACGACATCGACCCCAACCTCGAAGCCATCGCCGGTTTGATGACCCGTGTCCTGCTCATCGAGATCCAGGCCTTCCACACCTTCAAGTGGGCCGAGACCTGGCTGTCGGACTCGACGCTCGTCGCCGGCGACGGCGAGGCGGCCAAGCTGGTTTCCTACATCAGGGGCGACGAGACGCCCCACGTCGGCTACCTAAAGACCGGCCTCACCGAGATGCGCGACCGCACGTGGATCGGGCAGTCGGGCAAGAAGTATTCGGGCGAGGAGATGTTCGGCGTCATCTGGGAACGGGCCCTCGACAACTCCCTCGGCGCCGGTCGCGCGATCACCCGCAAGGCCGCGCTCGGCGAGGTCGAGCACTGGTGCAGTCAACGGCCCAACGGCGCCGAGATCCTCGAAGGGTTCCTGGCCTTGGGTGACGTCGAAGCCGAGGCCGTTGCATGAAGTTCGGCATCTTCTACGAGCACCAGTTGCCCCGTCCCTGGGGCGAGGACAGCGAGCGCCAGCTCATCCAGGACGCCCTCGACCAGGTCGAGTTGGCCGACCGCCTCGGCTTCCACACGGTGTGGGAGGTCGAGCACCACTTCCTCGAGGAGTACTCGCACTCCTCTGCGCCCGAGGTCTTCCTCGCGGCGGCATCGCAGCGCACAAAGAACATTCGGTTGGGGCACGGCATCGTCCAGACGGCGCCGTTCTACAACCACCCGGCCCGCACGGCCGAGCGCATCGCCACCCTCGACCTGGTGTCGAACGGCCGCGTCGAGTTCGGCTCCGGCGAGTCCTCTTCGGAGGCCGAGCTCGGCGGGTTCCGCATCGACCCGGCGGTGAAGCGGGAGCAGTGGCAGGAGGGGTTGGAGGTCGCCATCCGCTGCATGACCGAGGCGCCGTTCACCGGCGTCGACGGCAAGTACGTGCAGATGCCGCCCCGCAACGTCGTGCCCAAGCCGGTGCAGAAGCCCCACCCGCCGCTGTGGGTCGCGTGCTCCCGGCGGGACACGATCCACCTGGCTGCGCAGAAGGGGATCGGCGCGCTCACGTTCGCCTTCATCGACCCCGAGGAAGCCAAGCTCTGGGTCAACGACTACTACACGACGCTGGAGAACGAGGGCGTGCCCATCGGTGCGTCGGTGAACCCCAACGTCGCCTGCGTCACCACCTTCATGTGCGCGCCGACCGAGGACGAAGCCATCGCCCGCGGCCTCGAAGGCGCCAACTTCTTCGGCTACTCGTTGGCCCATTACTACGTGTTCGGCGAGCACCGGCCGGGCGTCACCGACGTGTGGGCCGAGTACCAGGAGCGGCGCGACCAGCACGGCTATTCGGTCAACACCGAGGCGTTGGAGAACGAGCGGTTGGGCGCCAAGATCGCCGCCGGCGACAACACCGGCTTGCGGGGCGCGGTCGGCACGCCCGACCAGATCCGTGAGTTCCTCCGCCGTTACGAGGACATGGGCGTCGACCAGATCATCTTCGTGTCGCAGGCGGGCAAGAACCGCCACGAGGACATCATGGACAGCCTCGAGCTCTTCGGGAAGGAAGTGCTGCCCGAGTTCCTCGAGCGCGACGAAGCCGCGTCGGCGGCCAAGGCCAAGCGCATGGAGCCCATCGTCGAGAACGTGATGGCCCGCAAGGTGCCGGCCGGCGGCGGTCCTGCCGGCGACTACTCGTTCCCGGCGATCCCCCGGCGCATGGCCGACGCCAGCGGCAACGAGCAGTTCAAGTCGATGCTGCAGAAGGTCGCCGACGATCGGGCCGCCGGCATCCGTGACCCCAACGCCGGCATCGCCGGCTAGGCCCGCTTCTCCTCGACGGGGCCGCCGAGCGCGGTCCACACCTCCTGCACGTTGTCGTAGACGCGGTCCTCCAACGAGCGGAGGGCCTCGATGATCCACTCGTCGGCGTGTTGCTCCTCGGCGGTGGCGAGGAGCTCGTCGGGCCTGGCCGGGAAGGCCCGGGGCTCGACCGAGGCCGCCAGTTGCGAACGGCGCTCGGCGTCGAGCTCGTCGGGGAAGCCCGGCGGCTCGTGGACGTCGAGGCGGTGGTCCTCGGACCTGAGCATCTCCCTCGCTTCGTCGCCGCCCCTCGTGTCCTTCTTGAGGTCGTCGTCGAGGCGGGAGCCGTGCTTGTCGGTGCCTTGCATACCCAGTGCGCTACCCGTTCAGGCCGGCGCCAACTCGTCGATCACCACCATGGCGACGGTGACCGCCAGCACGGCGAGCAGACCGCCGGCGATGCCGTAGAGCTCGAGGCCGGCGAAGCCGCTGGTGGCGGTGAGGAACGGGCCCACCCGGATGGTGCGGCGCTCGAGGCGGGCCTGCAGGATCGCGGTCTCGAAGGCGGCGTAGGCGACGAAGAGGAGGGCGACGAGGGCCCCTTCGTAAGGGTTGGCGGCGGCGGCGAAGGCCACGATCGGTAGCGCGCCCACGACCGATCCGAGGACCGGGACCACGTCCCACAAGGCGACCCAGAGGGCGAGGGGGACGGGGCCGGGCACGTCGCCGCTGGCCCTGGCCACGGCGTAGGCGAAGACGCCGGCGGCGGCGGCCATGGCCACCGTTCCCCTGGCGTAGCCGAAGGCCCGGTGGTAGACGGCCGCGCCAACCCGTCGTGCCGTGGCCTGGCGTTCGTCGTCGTAGACCTGCCGGGCGGCGGCGTCGGCCAGCTTCGGCCCGTGCAGGAGGAAGAAGAGGGTGAGGACGGTGATGGCGAGGAAGGCGAGCCCTCTCGTCGTCGCCGACCTGATGGCCTGGGCCGGCGTGCCGCCCTGCAACCGTTGCGGTATGCGGGTGACGGCTTGCTTGGCCTTGGCGCTGAGGTCGGCTTCCGCCGCGGCCCGGCCGATGGCGTCGTGGCGGTGCTCGACGTCGGCCGCGACGCGGGGCGCGGCCCGCTCCAGCTTGTTGGTCTGGCGGACGACGTCGCCGACCAGTCCGTAGGTGACGGCGGCGACGCCACCGACCATCGTGAGCATCACCACGGCCACGGCCAGGCCTCGGGGCAGGCGGGCTCTTCTCGTGAGCACGCCGACCGCGGGCGAGACCATCGTCGCCGTCGACGACGCGATCAGCACCCACACGATCACCCTCGTGCTGCTGGCGAGCACACGCAGCGCCGCGAGGGTGAGGCCGAGGGCGACGACCGCGGCCACTACCGACCGGCCCGTCACCCGCAGCCGCTCCTCCATGCGTCGGTACAGTACCCACGTGCTTCGGCCCGCCTCCGCTTTCGGCCACGTTCGCGTGCTGGGGCGCGCGCTGATGGCCGAAAGCCCTCCGCCGCTTTCCGTCACGAACCCGCGGCCGGGCGACGGTTCGTGACGGAAAGCGGGCGGGTCGTCGACCGTCGCCTCGACCTCGACTGGCGGTCGGTGGCGGCGCTGTGCGCGTCGGTGGCCGGGCTCATCGTGCTGACAGGGTTCGCCCGTTCGGTTCCGCGCACGCTGGCGGCGTTGTGCGTGGGCATGATCCTCACCCTCGGCCTCAACCCGTTGGTGTCCAGCCTGGCCCGCCGGCTGCGGGGCCGGCGGGGCGCGGCGGTGGCGGTGGTGCTGGCCGGCTTCGTGGTGGCCGTCACCCTCATCAGCGTGGTGTTGCTGCCGCCGGCGCTGCGCCAGGCCCGGAGCCTCGGGCGCGACCTGCCCACGGTCATCGCCGACCTGCGGCGGCTACCGCTCGTCGGCGACCGCCTCGATCGGGCCGGCGTGCCCGAGAAGTTGCAACGGGGCATCGAGCAACTCCCGAACCGCCTGCTCGGCGACAACACCCCCTTGTTGCGCATCGGCCGGCGGGCCGCCGGCGGCGCGGTGGCCGTCGTCGTAACCCTCTTGTTCACGGTGACGTTGCTGCTCGACGGTGATCGCCTGGTGCGGGCCGCTCGCCGTGTCGTCCCGCCGCGCCACCGAGCGAGGAGCGAGCGCATCGGCGACCTGGCGTACCGCGTCGTCGGCCGTTACGTCGCGGGCTCGTTGCTGGTGGCCATGGTGGCCGGCCTCTGCACCCTCATCGCCGGCCTCGTGCTCGGTGTGCCGCTGGCCCCGCTGCTCGCTCTTTGGGTGATGGTGTGGGATCTCGTGCCCCAGATCGGCGGCGCCGCCGGCGGCGTTCCGTTCGTGCTCCTCGGGTT
>JAXDPV010000214.1:0-5601 GCA_034668185.1 Actinomycetota bacterium | reverse complement strand
TAGGATCAGGAAATCGGGCGGTTGGAGGAAGGCCGTGTTCGCGCCTGAACCTTTGGATCAGCGCGCTGGCGGCGTCGTAGTTCGCGTCGGCGCGGCGGCCTGTCTCGGCCGCTTGGTCGACGAGCTTCCGGCGGGGCTCGCCGGAAGCGATGGCGGCTGCTCCGATGGTGCGGGCAGCGTCGATGTACAAGGCGAAGGCGGCATCGAAGTCCGCGACCGCGGGCTCGAGCCGGGTGCCCCGCACGAAGTGGGATTGGGCGTTGAACTCTCGTCGCACGTCGGTGAGCTGGTCGGCCCACGAGATTGCCTGGAAGGGCACCGGCCCGCCTTCGTCCCGGCTGACCTGGCCGAGGCCGTACTTCAGGCCCTCCTCCACGATGAAGCCACCCCGCTTGGCGTGTGGTGTCAGCGCATCCTCGTAGGCCTCGAGCTGCTGCCGGCTCGGGGTGCGGAGAACAGGAGCCGCTTGCTCGTCGCGCCAGGCGACCAGCCCGAGAGCCATCGCACCCGCAGCTGCGATGGTGGCCACGAGCGCGACCTGGAGGCGAGCGAATCCCCAGCTCACCGTTCCACCCTTCTGCGGCGGCGCGGCGGCTCGGGTTCTGTCGAGCCCGTGGCCTCGCCACCGAGATACGTGGCGATGATGCTGTCGTCGCTCAACAACTCCGCACTGGACCCGGACATCACGACCTCGCCCTTGCTCAGGACATAGGCCCGGTTCGAGTTCTCCAATGCCATGTGCACGAACTGCTCGACGATGAGCATGCTCGTCCCCAAGTCGGCATTGACGTTGCGCAGAATTTCGTAGAGCTCGTTGACGATCATGGGCGCCAAGCCGAGTGAGAGCTCGTCCACCAAGAGCAGGCGGGGCGCAGGCATCAGGGCGCGGGCTACGGCGAGCATCTGTTGCTCGCCGCCCGAGAGGGTGCCGGCGGCCTGGTCTTTCCGCTCCCCGAGGATGGGGAAGTGCGACATCATGGTGTCGATCTGCTGGTGGTACTGCGCTTTGTCCTTGCGCTTCGTCCAATAGCCGATGCGGAGGTTGTCGAGCACCGACATCTGGGCGAAGAGCTCCCGCCCCTCGGGCAGCAGGACGAGCCCGTTGGAGGTTGCCCGGTGGGGCGAAAGACCGTGGAGCGCATGCTCCTCGAACATGATGGTGCCGCTCGAAGGCGGCGTCACACCGGCGATGGCACGGAGGGTCGTTGACTTGCCGGCACCGTTGGCTCCTAGAAGGGCGACGATCTCCCCAGGCGTGATGTCGAGCGACACGCCACGGATGGCCTCGACGGGTCCGTAACTGACGTGGATGTCACGTACCTCGAGCATCAGGCATCCACCGCCTTCGCCGTCGCCTGACCGAGATAGGCGGCGATCACGGCCTCGTTGGACCCGACATCGTGGGGTTCGCCCTCGGCGAGGGGCCGCCCTCGGTCGATCACGTACATGTAGTCGGATACCGACGTGACGAGGCGCACGTCGTGCTCGATCAAGAGGATCGATACGCCCATGTTCGCCCGCAACTGGAACAGTCGCTCGGCGAACCGGTCGGTCTCGGCGTTGTCCAAGCCGGAAGCGGGCTCGTCGAGCATGATCAACGGCGCACCGGTGACGACTGCCCGGGCCAGCTCGATGAGGCGGAGCACGCCGAAGGGAAGTCCGGCAACGCGGCGGTCGCTGATCTCCTCGAGCTCCATGGCCGCGATCACCTCGCGTACGTGCATGCGGGCGTCGTACTCCTCGTCGAGGCAACGGCGGGTGACGAAGAGGTGGTCCCGCACCCCGCCCTTGCCACGGCCGTGCGTGGCGACCAGCAGGTTGTCGAACACGGTGAGCTGGTTGAAGAGCTGGATGACCTGGAATGTTCGGGCCACGCCTAACGCCGCCCGCTTGTGCACGGGTTGGTCGGTGACGTCCTGCCCGAAGAGTTTCACCGTTCCGCTGGTCGGCTCGTTGAGCCCGGAGATGGCGTTGAAGGTCGTGGTCTTCCCGGCTCCGTTCGGGCCGATCAACCCGACGATCTCGCCCTCTCGCACGGACAACGAGACGCCGCCCACGGCGGTAAGCCCACCGAACTGGACGGTGATGTTCTCCGCTTCGAGGATCGGCCGGCGTTCCTCGCGCAAGCTGGGCAGCGGGCCTCTCGGTACCGCGGGCACCAACGTTTTGGTCGAGGCGTTCATGGCGATCGGCCCAAAGCGCATCCTGAACTCGGCGTCGTCGATCGATCGGTCCGGGAGGTACTCGTTCGCGCGGGCCACTATGGCGGACCACGCCCGCCTCACGAGCCGAGCGACGGGTGCGGTGGCGGGCTTGAGCAACCGCCCGGCGGGAGCCAAGCGGCGTCGCAAGGCGGACATCGGCCGCCGCAGCGAGTGCGGCACGGCCGCGAGGCCACCCGGATAGGTCAACAGGACGACGGCGAGGAGGACCGCACTCACGACCTCGAGCCACCCGGCCAGGGCGCGCACGCGATAGAAGAGCTCGGACAGGGCGGCGAAGAGGATCGCGGCGGCCACTGCCCCCCCCAAGCTCGTCAGCCCGCCGACGACGGCCACCGCCAGGTAGAACAGCGAAAAGGTGAAGTTGAACTGGGCGGGAACCGCCGTACGCTGTCCGACGATCACGAGATTCCCCGCCGCGCCGGCGAGAAAGCCGGAGATGGCGAACGCCGTGAGCTTGTAGCGGCGCACGTCGATGCCAAGGGATGCGGCCGCGATTTCCGAGCCCCGCACCGCGAAGAAAGCCCGTCCGGTACGAGAGTCCCTCAGGTTGGACGCGGCGTACAACGAGGCCGCGGCGGCCGCGAGCACCACGAAATAAAAGGTCCGCCGTTCTGAGAGGTCGAAGTACGGGAGTGCACCCCGGCGACCGATGCCGGTGGCGCTGATGGTCGAGCTACCGCCTACGCCTACGAGCCAGGTCGAGCGGAAGAGGTATTCGTCCGCGACCCAGCCAAAGATCAGCGTGGCGACGGCCAGATAGAGGCCACGGACACGAAGGGCGATCATGCCCACCCCTGCCGCCACCGCGGCGGCGATGCTCCCGGCGACGAGGAGGCTGAGCGGAAAAGGGATGTGCCACCTGCGGGCCATCACCCCCGTGCTGAAGGCGCCGATGCCGACGAAGGCCGCCTGGGCGAGCGAGATCTGCCCGACCCACCCGATCAGGAGCACCAACGAGACGGTCACCATCAGGATCAGGCATGCCTGGATGGCATCACCCAGCAACGAGAATGGCGCTCCGAGAAACGGCCAGGCGACGAGGCCCACACCGACCACGGCGAGGGACGCGTAGCGGCGGGTCCTCGCCGCCCGACCGAGGTTGGCGGTCATGCGAGCTCCGTCCGCACCTGGGTGCTGGTGAAGCGCTGACCGCGTAGGTACATGACGACGAACGCGAGGGTGGCGAGGACCACCTGGGGTGCGCCGACCTGACGAAAGAAGTCCCCGATGCCGGGGATCAGACCGAGGACGGGGACCATGCCCTCGGCCAAGCCCACAATGGCCGCGCCGACGAGTGCGCCGGGAAAACTTTCGAGGCCACCGATGAGGGCAGCAACGAATGCCGGGAGCACGAGCAGCGTGAGGCTGTACGGATGCAGCGTGGTGACCGGGGCCAACAGGATGCCAGCCAGGCCGGCAAGGGCCCCCCCCAACGCCCACGCCAGGGATGTTGTGAGGTCAGGGTCGATTCCCGCGAGCGAGGCGGCCAAGCGGTTCTGGGCGGCGGCCCGCATCGCCAAGCCGAAGCTCGTGTACCGGAACAGGCCGAAGAACCCGACGGTGGTCACGATGGCGACGCCGAACAGCCCGATTTGGCCGTAGCGCAACAGGGAGCCGCTCACCTCGATCCCACCAGCGGGAAACACGTTGATGGCGATCCGGGGCGTCGTTCCCCACGCTTTGGCTGTGAGCGACACGAGGAGGCCTAGGACCGCGACCGTGGCCACGGTTTGTGCGGTGGCCGACTGGCGCCGCAGAGGACGGACGAAGAACCGCTCGACCGCTACACCGATGAGCGCTCCGCTGAGCACACCGAGCAGCAAGGAGACGAGCAACGGGAGTCCTCGCCTCGACAGTTCGAAGACGACGAACGAGGGCACCATCGCCATGGCTCCGTGGGCAAGGTTCAGCACCCGTGAGGCCTGGTAGATGGCCACAACGCCGAGGGTGAACATGGCGAAAGCGGCGACGAGCGGCAATGACAACAGGGCGTAGATCGGGATCTGGCTCACGTCAGCTCCCCGAGTCCTGGCCGACCCAAGGGTCTTCCATCTCGACCTGCTCATCCCGCCACCCGGCGAAGCCGCTCTTGTACTGGATGGAGAAGGCCCTCATCTTCGTGTTGGCAAAGTGGTTGCCAGCCTTCCATGTCAACGGCGGGGCCAGACCGGAATCGAAGGTCATGCCGTCAAGGGTCGCCTTCAGGTTCTGCCTGGTCAGGTTCGGGCCCGTTTTCGTCAATGCCTCGACCACCAGCCGCATGCCCACGTAGCCGCCTTCGACGAACGAATTGTTGTAGTCGGCCGAGCTGCTAGCGGCCTTGATGTCGTCGACGTAGGTGGCCACAGCCGGCCTCGAGAGGAAGTCTCCGATGGGCGGCTGGTAGCCGGTCCACAGCCACATGCCGTCGCACTTCTGGCCGCAGCTGTTGCCGAAGTCGTAGGTGAACAGGGGCTGTGGCCCGCCGGGCTTGACGCCGAGGGTCGTCGAGCCACCGATCCACTTCAGCGCGGTCGTCGGCTCCAGCAGTAGCGCTCGGAAGTCACAGCCAGTCTTCGCGCAACCGTCGTTGAACGTCTTGACGTTGCCGGCGTAGTCGGGCGACTTGGAGTCGATGCCACAAAAGCTCGCTTCGCACGTCGCTGCTTCCCGCAGCGGGTTGTGATATCCAGGAATGTCGTGCCCGGAGAGTCTCTTGTAGGCGGCGTTGAAGGCGTAGGCGCCTTCGATTCCGAAGTGGTAGTCGCTCTCGTAGACGAGACCGAAGTTCCTTGAGCCGGCGTTCCACGCCTGGTTCACCATGATGTGCATCGTCGAGATGGTCGACGCCGCGACCGGCCAGATGTACGGGTCGGTGTATTGGTGGATCAGCATTCCGTCGGTGCCGACGGCCGGGATCTTCTTGTCCTTCAGGTAGCCGGCAAGGGAGACCGACTGCAGGCCCTCCGAGGATGGCACCACCGCCAAGGCGAAGACCTTCTCGTCCTCTACAAGGTTGTGAATGTACTCAGCGCCTCGTTGGGGGTCCCACCCGTCATCCTTGAGGACCAGATCGATGAGCCGACCGCAGATCCCACCAGCGGCGTTCGCCTTGTCCTTGACCGCTTCCATGGCAAAGCGGACGTCGCCCAGGAAGCTGGCGCCCACGCCGGACTGCACCACCGTCGATCCAAGCTTGATCTTGCCCGCGGTCACGCCGGTATCGGTGGCCCCCCCATTCTTGCCGGCGGCGCACTCGACGCCCTTGGGGGTCTTGGTGGGACCGGCTGCTGTCGAAGAATCTGCTGACGGCTTCTGGTTGGCAACACCAGGACCGGTGTTGGTCGAACTGCGCTGTTTCGGCGACGATGGGTCATTGCTCGAAGAGTTGCTGCCG
>JAXDPV010000213.1:0-5042 GCA_034668185.1 Actinomycetota bacterium | reverse complement strand
TCAACACCGGCGGCGAGAAGGTGTACCCCGAGGAGGTCGAGGCCGCGCTGAAGGGCCACGCGTCGGTGTTCGACGCCGTGGTCGTGGGCGTACCTGACGAACGTTGGGGCCAGCGGGTGACCGCGGTGGTGCAGCTTCGGGCCGGCGTGTCGCCATCGCCGACGCTGGAGGAGCTCGCGGCCCACGTGCGGGGGACGATCGCCGGTTACAAGGTTCCCCGCGCGCTGGTCGTCGTCGACTCGATCGTGCGCTCGCCGTCGGGCAAGCCCGACTACCGGTGGGCGTTGTCGGTGGCGACCTCCGCCTGACGTTTGGGAAGCGCCAATACGCCATTGCGCATTGGCGCTGCCCAAACGGTGCCGCGCTAGAGGGGGAGGTTGCCGGTCGCGGCCTTGGTGGTGCCGTGGTCCTTGTAGGCGGCGATGGCGTTGCGGGCCGTCTGCATGAGGTGGACCTCGTCGGCGCCGTCGACCAGCCGGGCCGAGCGGGCGTTGACGAGCATGTTGGCCAGCGGCGTGTCCTGGGAGTAGCCGAGGGCGCCGTGTACCTGGACGGCCCGGTCGATTGTCCGCCAGAGCATGTTGGCCACGTGGTACTTCGTCATCGAGACCTGGGGCTTGAAGGGCTCGCCCTTCTCGATGAGGTAGGCGGCGTGCATCACCATCAACTTGCCTTGGTAGAGCTCGATGGTGGAGTCGGCGATCATCCGCTGGATGAACTGCTTCTCGGCGAGGAGGCTGCCGTGGGTGAAGCGGTTGAGGCTGCGGTCGATCATCATCTCGAGGGCGGTCTCGGCCTGGCCGATCCAGCGCATACAGTGGGCCAGTCGGGCCGGGCCGAGCCGCGCTTGGCCGAGGAGGTGGCCCTGGCCCCGCTCGCCGAGCATGTTCTCCTTCGGGACCCGGAGGTCGGTGATGCGGATCTCGCAGTGGTTGCCCTTGCCGTGCATGGTGTCGATGTCCCTGACGATCTCCCAGCCCGGCCAGTCGGTCTCGACGATGAAGCCGGTGGTGGCCGCTTGGGGGATCTCGGGGTTGTCCTCGGTGCGGGCGAGGAGGATGGCGAAGCTGGCTCCTTTGGCTCCGCTGATGAACCACTTGTGGCCGTTGATGACCCACTCGTCGCCGTCCTGGTAGGCGCGGGTCTGCATCAGCGTGGGGTCGCTGCCGCTCACCTCGGGCTCGGTCATGGCGAAGCAGGAGAACTTGGTGGCCTCGCACAGCGGGCGGAGGTACTTCTCCTTCTGCTCGTCGGTGGCCCAGTGCAGGAGGGTGTGCATGTTGCCCTCGTTGGGGGCCATGCAGTTGATGACGAACGGGCCCAGCCGGGTGCGTCCGGCCTCGGCGCTGATGGCCGCGATCATCGTCGGGCCGAAGCCGCCGCCGCCCCACTCGGGCGGCATGTGCGGGTTCCACAGGCCGAGCTCCTTGGCTCGTTCCCTGAGCGGGCCGATCGAGCGGTAGTACTTGTCCTTGTCGCTCTCCCGCAGGTCGTCGACGGGCGCGACCTCCTCTTGGAAGTACCTTCTGGCCCGCAGTCGGATCTCTTCAACCTCGGGCGGAAACGTGAAGTCGATCGGCATACTTAGACTCTCTCACTAATGTCCGGCGAGACGCTATTGCGTGACGGCTTCGAGCTCCTCGTGGTCGTGGCCGTCGGCGGGATGCTGGTCTCGGCCGTCCGCCGCCTGCGCCGGGGCGAGATCTCGGCCTACGTCTGCCCCTCGTGCGGCCGGCCCACCACCCGGGCCAACGGCATGTGCAAGCACTGCGGGGCGCCGGTCTCCTGAGGGGCGTACCGTCAGCGGTGTGAGGGAGAGGCTGGAAGCCGACCGCCCGATTACGGCGCAGGCCGACACGCGCGCGACGCCGTCGACGCCGGGAAAGGCGCGGGCGTTCGCCGCCCTGCAGCGGTTGGCGGGCAACGCCGCCGTGAACCGGTTGGTCGCCCAGCCCGTCCTGGTGATCGAGGACCAGGGCAAGCGCCTGGACAACGAGGCCGAGGCCGCGAAGTTCCTCGAGGCGGCCTTCACCGAGCAGTACGGGGAGCCACCCGCGGGCGCCCAGCAGACGCGACTTCGCGAGATGGCGACGGCCGCGAACGATCCGGAGGTGGTCGATCCCATCCCGACGCTGGCTGCCGCCGTCGACTACATCGGCAAAGGCGTGGCCATCAACGCGCCGCGCGGCTCCTACAACCCGGAACGCTCCCCGGTGCGCGGCGCGCCATCGGAATGGGGTTACGGCATGGCGGGCCGGCAGCCATCACCGATCGAGGCCCCGCAGTCACCCCAGTACGACTTCCCGACGGCGGCCCACCCGCCCGCCAAGGTCGACGTGCCGGGCATGTTGTTCGGTCAGCAGAAGGCGATTACCAAGAAGCGGGCCGAGCACGCCGGCGAGGAGGTGGGCAAGAACCTGTTCCGGTACCGCGTCGAGGCGCGGCTCCGTGTCACCCCGATGGAGCTGACAAAGGCCGCCGCCGGCCCCGACTACTACCAATCGAGCGGGCCGTCGAAGTCGGCCTCCGCCGGCGCCGACAGCGACGTCCACCAGAGCAAGTTCGATCAGCTCATCCCGGGCGGCAAGCGGGAGCGCAAGGAAGCGTCGATGCGCAAAGAGCTGCAGACTATCCACGACCGCTACAAGGACCACAAGACCTTGAAGGACATGTCGATCTACTCCCGCGACCGGGGCGACGACTACTTCGAGGCGGCGTCGAGCAACGCCATCAGCACGATGTTCGTCCACTCCGAAGTGCAGGCCGCGGCCGATGCCCACGACGGCACGGCCAAGTCCTTGGTCGCCGGGTTGATCGCCGCGATCGAGTTGCAGGCGAAGGCCGAGCAGGGCGTGCCCGGTAAACCGATCAGGGTTGTCGTCGAGACCGTCACCATGGCCGGCTTCTCCGCGCCCAACACCGTGTGCGGCAACGCGTGCAAGGGGGCGCTGGTCCACATCGCCGAGATGCTCGACGCCGAGTTCACGGACGCTCGCGCCGTGGCCAAGGCCGCGCTCAAGCCCTCCTTCATCTTCCTGCGGGGAACGGCGGGCCTGTCGTTCTCCGCCCACATCCAGGGCGAGAAGGACTTCCAAGGCAAGGGCAAGGGCGCCGCGTCCGCTCCCCCCGGCGGGGTGGGGACGGAAGCCGCCAACCGCCAAGTCTTCGAGTACGAGCCAGGACCGACGAAGAAGAAGAAGTAGGCGGCTCTGGTCAGTCGTCGGCCAGCAGGCCGTGGGTGCGGCACCAGAGGGCGCCTTGGCCCGGGACGACGGCGATGTGGCGGAGGCGCCAGCCGCAGCGGGGGCAGAAGCGGAGCGGGTCGTCGGGGCCGGACCGGCCGCATGGACGGTCGCCCCCGGCGCACTCGACCCGGGGCCGGCCGCAGCCACGGCAGAACTCCTCCTCCACGGTGACAAGGTACGACTCGAACCTTGTGAGCAACTACTCCTAGAGTGGGGAGGCCATGGACTACCGAGTCGAGCAGCTTGCGGCCAAGGCCGACGTGAGCGTCGACACCGTCCGCTTCTACCAGTCGAGGGGCCTCCTGCCCCCGCCCCGACGCCAGGGCCGAGTCGCGTATTACGGCGACGAACACCTCGACCGCCTGGCCCGCATCCGCACGCTCCAGGGCCGGGGCCTCAACCTCGCCACCATCCAACGGCTCATGGCCGGCGAGCTCGACGCCGCCGACGAGGCCCTCGTCACCGCCATCTCCTCCACCACCGCAACCAACGAGGAGGGCGAGACCTTCACCCTCGAAGAGCTGGCCGAGCGCAGCCGCATCCCCCTCGGCCTCCTCCGGGCCGTCCTCAGGGAAGGCCTCCTCATCCCGAGGAAGCTCGGCGGCCTCGACCGCTTCACCACCGCCGACGTCGATGCCGCCGCCGCCGGCCTCCGCCTCCTCGAAGCCGGCCTGCCGCTGCCCGAGATCCTCGACCTGGCCCGCACCCACGACCGGGCCATGCGGGCCGTGGCCGAGCGGGCCGTCGAGCTCTTCGACACCCACGTCCGCCACCCGCTGCGCACGTCGACACTCGCCGACGACGAAGCCGCCGCCCGCCTGGTCGACGCCTTCCTCACCCTGCTGCCGGCCACGACCGAACTGGTCACCCACCACTTCAGGCGCACCCTCCTCGCCGTCGCCCAAGAGCACATCGAGCGGGTCGGCGGCGACGCCGAGCTGGCCGCGGTCGAGCGGGAAGCGGCCCGCACGCCATGACGTCGACGCCGCTCCCCCAAGGCGAAGCGAAGGTCGCGGCCGTCCGCAGCATGTTCGACGCCATCGCCCCCCGCTACGACCTCGTCAACCGCATCATGACGTTCCGCCTCGACGTCGGTTGGCGGCGCAGGGCCGTGCGATCGCTCTCATTGCCGGAGCAATCGCTGGTCGTCGACCTCGCCGCCGGCACCGGCGACCTGTGCCGCGACATCGCCGCCGCCCGCTACCGCCCGATCGGTATCGATCTGTCGTGGGGGATGCTGGCCCACGCCCGCACCCACGCCCCCCTCGTGCAGGCCGACGCCCTCCGCCTACCGCTCCCCGACGCCGCCGCCGACGGCGCCACCTCCGGCTTCGCCCTCCGCAACTTCGCCGACCTCGCCGGCTTCTTCGCCGAGCTCGCACGGGTCGTCCGCCCCGGAGGCCGGGTCGCGCTCCTCGACGTGGCCGAGCCCGAGAACCCCGTCCTCCGTTGGGGCCACGCCGTCTACTTCGGCAAGGTCGTGCCCCGCATCGGCGGCCTCCTCTCCGACGGCGCCGCCTACCGCTACCTGCCGCAGTCGGTCGCCTACCTCCCTCCCCCGGACGACATGGTCCACATGCTGGAGGACGCCGGCTTCACCGCCGTCGAGCGCCGCCTCCTCACCGGCGGCATCGCCCAACTCGTCACCGGCGAGCGACGAACGTGACCACCGCTCCCCGCGCCGCCGTCGACCGGCTCGTCGCCCACACCACCGAGCTCGACCCGTCCGAACCCGTCGACCTCCTCGCCTTCGCCGGCGACGACGGGTTCCTCTTCGAGCAGGAGGGCCACGGCCTG
>JAXDPV010000212.1:0-6974 GCA_034668185.1 Actinomycetota bacterium | reverse complement strand
CAGATCAGCTGGTTCGCATTAGCTGAGGCTGTCGAGCCCCTGGGTGAACCGGCCGGCGTGGGACTTCTCGGCCCGGGCGAGGGTCTCGAGCCACTCGCCGATCTGGTCGAAGCCCTCCTCGCGGGCGGTGCGGGCGAAGCCGGGGTACATCTCGGTGTACTCGTAGGTCTCGCCCTCGATGGCCGACTTGAGGTTGTCCTCGGTCGGGCCGACGGCCACGCCGGTGACGGGGTCGCCGACCTCGGCGAGGAAGTCGAAGTGGCCGAAGGCGTGGCCGGTCTCGCCCTCGGCGACCGAGCGGAACAGCGCGGCCACGTCGGGGTAGCCCTCGACGTCGGCCTTCTGGGCGAAGTAGAGGTAGCGGCGGTTGGCCTGGCTCTCGCCGGCGAACGCCTCCTTGAGGTTCTCGTGGGTCTTGGTGCCCTTGAGCTCAGCCATGATGCGGTTCTCCTTGCATGGGGGTGGACGAACAGTCGCCGCAGAGGCCGCGGATCACGACCTCGGTGGTTCCGACGGTGAAGCCGCCGAGCTGGTCGGCTGGGACCCGGACCCGAGCGTCGACGTAGAGGTCTCGCACCTTGCCGCACTGCACACACACGAGATGGTGATGCCCCTCGACGTTGGGGTCGAACCGGGTGGACCCGGTGCCCAGGTCGAGTTGCTGGATCTCGCCCATGGAGGCCAGGTCGTTGAGCGTCTGGTAGACGGTCTTCAACGAGATCGTGGGCATCTCGGCGCTGGCCGCGGCGTACACCGATTCTGCCGTCGGGTGGACCTCGTTCCCGTGCAGCGTGCGGAAGATGCACTGGCGCTGCGGCGTGACTTTGAGGCCCCGGTCCCGGAACAGCTCGGTGAGCTCGGCGGGCGACTTCACGCCGGGCAAGCTAGCAGACAAGGGTTGCTAATCAACAATCGTTGTCGATTGGCCCTCAGCGCGGGTCCCGCCACATGAGCCAGAGGGACGGCCCGCTCGGCATGTCGATCATGCCGGTGACCCGGAAGCCGTTGCGCTCGTACAGCGGGACGTTGCGCTCGTTCGAGGACTCGAGGTAGGCGGGCGTGCCCTCGGCGTCGGCCCGGTCGAGGGCCGGGCGCATGCACGCGGTGCCGATCCCCTGGCCCTGGCGCTCGGGGTCGGCGGCCAGCACGCCGAGGTACCAGTGGTCGGTCTCGGCCGGGTGCTCGTCCTCCATCAGGCCGAAGAACGTGAGCAGGCGGTCGAGCTCCTCGGCCTCGAACTGCTCGGCCATCACCGGCGCCATCTCGGCCACGACCTCGTCCGGCGTCTTCCAATGGCCAGGCGGGGCCCACAGCGCGGCGCCGCTCAACTCGGTCGTCGTGGTCGAGCTCTCGTGGGGCAGGAAAACCTTCTCCAGGGCCGCGCCCATCAGCATGTTCAGACGGTCGAGCCTGGTGTCGTCGTCGCGGAAGACCCACCCCATCACCGGGTCGGTGTAGAAGGCGCGGGCGACCACGTCTCGCAGGGTCGGGATGTCGTCGGCCGTCGCCGCCCGCACGTCAGGGGTCATGGCCGCCGAGACTAGGCGGGGCCGCTCGCCGTCGCCCGGGCGCACGCGCCCGAGACCGTGGTGACGGCGTACTGCACCCGGGCCACCGACTCCCTCTGGATGTCGGCGGCGCTGCGGCCGGCGTAGCCCTGGAGGTACTCGGCCTCGTCGCGGGCGGCGGCGTAATACGGCACCGCGCCGGCGGCGGCCACGAGGTGCGGGTGGAGGGCGCGCACGATCGGGCCAAGGGCCTTGGGGTCGGGGCGCTCGCCCGCGGGCACGGCGGCGGCGAAGGCGTTCCACGGCGGGCAGGTCGAGGCCAACTCGGCCCGGGCCGCGACCTCGACGGGAGCCACCGTCACCGGCGGCGCCGGCGCCGGGGGCGGCGGCGGATCGGACGCCAGCAGCCTCGACGCCCCGAACCCCGCACCCGCAAGAACGACGAGCCCCGCGACCACCGGCGCCACCCACCTGAACCTCGGGGTGTGGGCAACCCGCAAAACCACCGGGAACTCGTCCGCGTCACGGGCGTTTGGGAAGCGTGAGTCCGCAATCGCGCTCTCCTCCTTCCCAAACGGCGGGGAGCGGCGGGGGCGGTCGTCGAGGCCGAGGACGGCCACGGCCGAGGCGCGGGAGATGGGCTCGACGCGCTCGGGCGGCGGGTGGGTGACGGCCACCGGCTGGGGCGCGTTGCCGCCGTAGTCGTCGCACACGCAACGCCCGGTGGCGCGGTTGAGGAGGCGGCCGCAGCGGTCACAGAGCACACCCGACTATCGGCAATTCACCACTCGGGCTGGAGTCGGCGGGCCCCGCGGCCACCCCTAGGATGCCCACCCGTGACCACGACCGACGAGGACCTGCACGACGCAGTCCACCCCCGACGACAACAGCTCTCGATCCTGGCCGCCGTGCTCGTCACCATGCCAGGACTCGTCCTGCGCCTGGGCCACCTGCACATCAACGACCCGATCGACGCGCTGCTCTACGGCCTGGCCATCATCGGCGCCGCCTTCATGCTCTCGTGGGCGGCGGAAACGGCCCAGCTCGACATCTCCGCCGGCCTGGCCATCGCCATCCTCGCCTTCATCGCCGTGCTGCCCGAGTACGCCGTCGACCTCGTCTTCGCGGTCAAGGGCGGCAACGCCTTCGAGCAGTTCGGCCACCTGTGCCAATCGGCCGCCGACCACACCGCCGGGCGGGAGTCGGCGTGCTCTCTCGCCCTGGCCAACATGACCGGCGCCAACCGGCTCCTCATCGGCGTCGGCTGGAGCATGGTGATCTTCGTCGCCTGGTGGAAGTACCGGAAGCGGGGCGAGCGCATGAGCGGCGTGACTCTGGACCGCTCGCACTCGGTCGAGCTCGCCTTCCTCTCGATCGCCACCGTCTATTCGCTCACGATCCCGTTGAAGCGCTCGATCACCCTCGTCGACGCCGCCATCCTCGTCACCGTGTTCGTCGCCTACACCGTCCGCATCAGCAAGGCCCCGGCCGAGGAACCACACCTCGTGGGCCCGGCCCGCTGGCTCGGCAGCTTCGAGACCTCGACCAGGCGCACGTCCTACGTCGGCCTGTTCGTCTTCGCCGCCACCGTGATCGTGTTGTGCGCCGAGCACTTCGCCGAGTCGTTGGTGAACACCGGCGCCACTCTCGGCATCAGCGAGTTCTTCCTCGTGCAATGGCTGGCGCCGCTGGCCTCGGAGGCGCCCGAGCTGCTGGTCGCCGGCCTCTACGCCTGGCGGCTCAACACCAACGCCGGCCTGGGCACGCTGGTGTCGTCGAAGGTCAACCAATGGACCCTGCTGGTGGGCACGCTGCCGATCGCGTTCGCCATCTCGTCAGGATCGCTGCACGGGCTACCGATCATCACCCGCCAGCGCGACGAGCTGTTGCTGACCGCGGCCCAATCGTTCTTCGCCATCGCCATCCTCCTCAACCTGCAGATGTCGTTGCGGGAGGCGTGGATGCTCTTCATCCTCTTCTGGACGCAGTTCCTGTTCGGTGCGCTGGTGCCCGCCGACCAGCACGGCAAGGAGCTCATCGCCTTCTCGGGCATCTACATCCTCCTGGGCCTCTACTTCGTGTTGAAGGACAGGTCGCGGGTGCCCCAGCTCGTACACGACGGCGTGCGGGCGCCCTACGCTGAGCTGGCAAAGGAGTGAGATGACGGGGTTCGAGTTCGACCGGGCGGCGGCCCTGCAGAAGCTGGCCGACGGTGGGTTCGACGTCCTCGTGATCGGCGGCGGGATCACGGGGGCCGGCGTGGCCCTCGACGCCGCCGCCCGCGGCCTGCGCACCGCCCTGGTCGAGCGGGACGACTTCGCTTCGGGCACGTCGTCGAAGTCGTCGAAGATGGTCCACGGCGGGCTGCGTTACCTCCAGCAGAAGGAGTACCGCCTCGTCTACGAGAACCTGGCCGAGCGCCAGCGGCTGCTCGACAACGCGCCCCACCTGGTGACGCCCCTGCCGTTCCTGATCCCGTTGTTCGGCAAGGGCGGCGTGGTCAACAAGACGGTGGCCAAGGCCTACCGCACCGCGCTGTGGCTCTACGACCTCACCGGCGGCGTGCGCATCGGCAAGCGCCACAAGAAGCTCACCCGTGAAGAAGCGCTGGCCCACCTCCCGACGCTGAACACCTCGATCCTGTCGGCCGCGTTCCTCTATTACGACGCCAGGGCCGACGACGCCCGCCTCACGTTGACGATCCTGCGCACCGCCGTGGTCGGGCACGGCGCGGTGGCCGCGAACTACTCGCCGGTGGCGTCGCTGCTCGTCGGTGACGACGGCCGGGTCGGCGGGGCCCGCCTCGCCGACGGCACCGAGGTGCGGGCCAAGGTCGTGGTCAACGCCACCGGCGTGTGGGCCGACGACGTGCGGGCCATGGCCGAGGGCACCCACCCCGACTCGATCCGCCCGGCCAAGGGCATCCACCTCACCGTGCCCGCGGCCAAGCTGCCGTGCGACATCGCCGCCGTCATCCCCGTGCCCAAGGACCGGCGCTCGATCTTCGTGGTGCCGTGGGGCGACTTCACTTACATCGGCACCACCGACACCGACTACGACGGCGACGTCGACGATCCCCAGGTGACGCCCGAAGACGTGGCCTACATCCTCGGGGCCATCAACACCTTCGTGACCAAGCCGGTGTCGGAGGCCGACGTGGTCGGGTCGTGGGCCGGGCTGCGGCCGCTGGTCAAGGACGAGGGCAACGTCCGCACCGCCGACCTCTCGCGCCGCCACAAGGTGATGGTGTCGACGACCGGGTTGGTCACGATCACCGGCGGCAAGCTCACGACCTACCGCAAGATGGCCCAGGACACCGTCGACGCCGTGGGCACGGCCCTCGGCCGGAAGCTGCGGCGCTCGCCGACGGCCAAGCTCCGGTTGCTCGGCGCCGACGGCTTCGACCGGCTCGGGCCGTCGGTGAGCGAGCACCTCGCGTCCCGCTACGGCAGCGAGGCCCGCATCGTCGTCGCCATGGTCGAAGCCGACCCGTCGCTGGCGGACCCGTTGGTTCCCGGCCTCCCCTACCTCAAGGCCGAGGCCGTATACGCGGCGCGCTACGAGATGGCCCACACCCTCGACGACATCCTCAGCCGCCGCACCCGCGCCCTGCTGCTGGCCCGCGACGCCGCCGCGGCCGCAGCCGGCAGCGTGGCCAGGCTGGTCGCCGGCGAGCTCGGTTGGGACGACGCCGAGGTGGCCCGCCAGGTGGCCGCGTTCGTGGCCAGGGCCGAGCGCGAGCGTTCGAGCGCGGGGCTGCCGCCCGTCCTCGTCTAAGCCGTCGGGACGAAGCCGCAGGCCCGGTCGATCTTGGTCGCCTCGGGCCCGACCATGTTCGCCTGCGACTCCTCCGGCGCGGTGAAGTAGAGCAGGAGGAACTCGACGGCGTCGGCCGCGGGCTGCACCCGGCTGTCGCGCAGCGCCGCCATCTCGAAGTCGGGCTTGACCGATCGGGTGATCGTCATCATCTGGGCTTGGGTCGGGGTGCCGCCCCCGAGGCTCTGGCCGAATGCGCCCCACTTGGCGCAGCCGCGATCGAGGTAGGGGTTGCCCGGGCTCACGGTCTTGGGGCCTTGGGCGACCGGCGCCGGAGAGGACGAGCCGAAGACGGAGACGGCGACGAGGACGGTGAAGGTCACCGCCAGCAGCAGGCCGAGGCCGATCATCGAATACCGGGCGACCTTGCGGCCCGCGCTGACCGGGCGCACCGTGACCCGGCCCGGCGCGAACGGCCCGAAGGCGGCGGCCAGGTCGATGCCCTTGGTGTGGGCCTTGGCCCACGAGAGCTTGACCGTCTCGCCGCCCTGCAGGTTCATGCGCAGGCGGCCGCCGGAGCCGTGGTGGCGGGCGACGAGGGAGGCCAGTTGGGCCTCGCCGACCTGGCGGGCGTCGGGATGGAAGCCGAGCTCCTGGGGCGTGGCGTAGGCGGTGGCGGCGACGCGCTTCTCGCTCGCCTGGCGGGCCACGAGCCGGCCGACGTAGTTGCCGATGCAGGCCCCGAGGAGGCCGCACCCGGCGACGAAGCCGACGATGGTGCCGACGCTCTCGGGGTCGACGCCCGGCACCTTGTCGAGCACGAGCCGGTCGGGGAACACGTGGAGGTCGTAGACCTTGGTGAAGGTGCGCACCCGGGGGATCACGGGGTGGGCGGTGCGGTAGCCGCCGGCGGGCGGAGGAGGCGGCGGCGGGGCGGCGTCGTCCCAAGCGGGCGGGGGCGCGGGCGGGGCCGGGGCCGGGGTCTCGATGGGAGCGAACGGGGCCGGGGCCACGCCGGCCATCGCCGGCTCGGCGACCAGGGCGGTGGTCGGGGTGGTGGCGGCCACCGGAGCCGGGGCCCCGTCGGCGCACACGCACCGGCCGGTCGCGCGGTTGAGCAAGCGCCCGCACTGGTCGCAGTACATGGCTACTTCGTCGGCCCCAGAAGTCCCCACCTGTAATGTCCCGTCGTGCCCGAACGCCGTGTGCCCGTGAACCCGATGCCCATCGGCGCCGAACCGGCCTCGGCGGCCACGGCCAGGTTCGGGGCCATGGCCACCGCCGAGCCTGGCGACGCCGTGGTGGCCCGGCTCGAGGCCACCGGCGCGGCCGTCGTCACCGACGAGGGCGAGCGCACCGAGGCCGGTCGCGACTGGTGGCCCCTGGCCATGGTGTGGGCTCGCGACGGCGAGGTGCCGGCCCGCCCCTCGGTGATCGTGCGGCCCACGACTACCGAGCAGGTGGCTGCGGTGCTGCACATCGCGGACGAGACCCGAACGCCGGTCACGCCCATGGCCGGGCGCAGCGGCGTGTGCGGCAACGCCGTGCCCGTGTTCGGCGGCATCGCCCTCGACCTCACCGACCTGGCCGGCATCGTCGCCGTCGACGACGAGTCGCTGCTCCTCGACGTCCGCCCGGGCACGTGGGGCGACGAGCTCGAGGACGCGCTCCGCAACCAGCACGGCGTCACCCTCGGCCACTGGCCCCAGT
>JAXDPV010000211.1:0-18338 GCA_034668185.1 Actinomycetota bacterium | reverse complement strand
CTGGTGATCGACGACGTGCCGACCTTGACGACGACCGTGCTCACGTCAGCCGTTCTCGTACTCGAAGGAGAAGCCGGCGATGTGGACGATGTCGCCGTCGGACGCCCCCGCCTTGGCCAACGCCTTGTCGACGCCGAGCTTCTTCAACCGGTCCTGCACGAAGGCCAGCGCCTCGGGCGAGGTGATGTCGTTGAGCGCCACCGCCCGGGCCGCGGGCCGGCCGAGCACGACCCACGCGGCGTCGTCGCCCCGCACCACCCGCACGCCCTCGGCCTCGGGCCGGTGGACGACGAAGGAGTCGCGCACCGGTTGCGAGGCGCGGGCCGAGCGCACGAGGTCGGCGAGCTGGCCGAGGACGACGTTGAGCCCCTCGCCGGTGGCGGCCGAGACCCGTAGGCCGTCCCACTCGACGTCGTCGCCCACGGCGGCGTCGGCCTTCGACCCCACGATCAGCCGGGGCCGTTCGAGCAACGCCGGCTGGAAGCGACCGAGTTCGTCGAGCAGGATGCGCTGCTGTTCGTCGGGCGGGCGGCCCTCCATCGAGGCCAGGTCGATCAGCAACAGCAACACCCGGGCCCGCTCGACGTGGCGGAGGAACTGGTGGCCGAGGCCCCGCCCCTCGCTCGCACCCTCGATCAGACCGGGGATGTCGGCGACCACGAACTCGAAGTCGTCGTGGCGCACGACCCCGAGGTGCGGCTCCAAGGTGGTGAACGGGTAGTTGGCGATCTTGGGCTTGGCCGCTGAGACCCGGGAGATGAACGTGCTCTTGCCGGCGTTGGGGAAGCCGACGAGGGCGACGTCGGCCATCAGCTTCAGCTCGAGGTTGAGGTAGAACTCCTCGCCGACCTCGCCCTGCTCGGCGAAGGCCGGCGCCCGCCGCCGGTTCGACAGGAAGCGGGCGTTGCCCCGGCCGCCCTGTCCGCCCTTGGCCGCGAGGTAGCGGTCGCCGGCCGCGACCAGGTCGGCCAGTACCTTGCCGTCGCGGTCGCGCACGACCGTGCCCTCGGGTACGGGCACGCTGATGTCGCCGCCCCTGGCGCCGTGGCGGGCCTTGCCCATGCCGTGGGTCCCGCTGCCGGCCGCCCGGTGGGGGTGGTCGGCGAACGCGAGCAACGACGCCACGTTGTGGTCGGCCACCAGCCACACGTCGCCGCCGCGCCCCCCGTCACCCCCGTCGGGCCCGCCCTTGGCCACATGGGCCTCACGCCGGAACGAAACCGACCCCGCGCCGCCGTTGCCCGCCTTCACATGAATCTGAGCCTCGTCGACGAACGCCACGCCGGCAGTGTAGGAGGGCCGGTCGCATGACTAGACCTGACGACTACACGGAAATGGCCCCTTGGAGCCTGGCAGCGGGGGCGGAAAGGGAGGACGCTGCCCATTGTGAGCGCGGGCTTCGGCAAGCGGTTGGCAGACGACTTGTCGGCACCCGAACTCTCTTCCAGTCATTACGACCGGATGCTGGCCGTGGCCCAAGCCCTGCAGGTGGCGGTGGGGGCAGTGGCGTTGGTGGCGATCTGGGTGTTCCCCGGCGCCGACCAGCGCGACCGCATCACCGTCACCGCCCTGCTGCTCGGGGTCTACCTGCCGTGGACGCTGATCTCCCGCCAGACGGCGGTACTCAGCACCGGTCCCGTGGCCCGCGTCCTCAACCTCGCCTTCGACCTGGCCGCCATCGGCTGCTTCGCGCTGGTGATCCCGTACACCCGCACGGCGGTGATGTTCGCCTACGCGCTGGTCATCGTCTTCCACGCCTACGTCAGCGGGCGGACGGCCGGGTTGACGATGGGCGCGGCCTGCCTGGCCCTGACCCTGGCCGCCGAGCTGCGGGTGCCCCAGGCCGATCGCCACGACGCCTTCACCCTCGTGATGTACGCCGTCGTGATCGTGTCGCTGGCGGTGATGGTCGACGCCCTGGCCGCCGAGCGCCGGCGCACGTCACGCCACCTCAACCGGTTGCACATCGCCCTCGACGCCCTCGGCCCCGACCTCAGCCTCCCGGCGACGGTGGAGTCGATCGCCGCGGCCGCGCAACATGCGGTGGGCGCCGCCTTCGTCGCGGTGTTGTTGCCCGAGCTCGACCAGCTCGGCGCGGTCGCCACCGCCGGCATCGAGTACCCGCCGGGCGACGACCGTGGCGCCGAGAAGCTGCGGGAGGCGATGAGCATCCCCGAGGAGAGCCCGAGCGCGGTGGCGTTGGCGACCGGCGCCATCGTGGCCGTCGCCGACGTCGTCACCGACGCCCGCTTCTCCCGATGGACGGCGACGGCCGAGCAGTATGGCTTCCGCTCGATGGTGGTCGTGCCCCTCGGGTCGAAGACCTCGCCCATCGGCGTGCTCAACGCCTACTTCGCCGAGGTCGAAGGCTTCGATGAGGCCGACGTCGACCTGCTCCAGGCCTACGCCCGCCACGCCTACCTCGCCGTGGCCCGGGCGTTGGCCTTCGAGACCGAGCGCCGGGCCGGCATCGAGCTGGCCCGCGCCGACCAGCTCAAGTCCGACTTCGTGGCCACGGTGTCGCACGAGCTGCGCACGCCGCTGACCTCGATCTGCGGCTTCGTCGACACCGTGCTGCGCCAATGGGACCGCATCGAGGACGACGCCAAGCGCGACCTGCTGGGCCGGGCGTCGTGGAACGCCAGCGAGCTGCGGCGGCTGATCGAGCAGATCCTGGTGTTCTCGGCGTCCGAGTCGGCCGGAACCACCGCCGACCTCGAGCCCTACGCCCTGGCCGCCGGCGTCGACGAGGTCGTCTCCAACATGGCGCCGGCCCTCGAAGACCGGGTCGTGCGGGTCGAGATCCCCGCCGACCTCATGGTCATGGCCAACGACGCCGCCATCCACCACGTGATCGGCAACCTCGTGGGCAACGCCGCCAAGTTCTCGCCCCCGGACACGGCCGTCGCGGTCACCGCCCGCGCCGTCGGGGGCGTGGCCCGGGTCATGGTCGTCGACCACGGGCCCGGCATCCCCGACGACGAGACCGAGCTCGTCTTCGGCCGCTTCTACCGGGGCACCACCACCCGCGGCACCCGGGGCACCGGCATCGGCCTCACCATCGTGCGCAACACCGTCGAACGCCTCGGCGGCTCGATCGCCGTCAGCCCGACCCCGGGCGGCGGCTGCACCTTCGAGTTCACCCTGCCCCTCGCCGGGGCGTTCGTGAACGCCAAGGCCGAGATACCGGGCTAGGCGTTCACAACGTCAGACGGCGGGCTGGTCGACGACGTCGAGGACGTCCACCAGCTTGCGGCCCTTGCGGGCGCCGAACTTCACCGTGCCGGGAGAGAGGGCGAACAACGTGTCGTCGCCACCACGGCCGACGTTCTCGCCCGGGTGGAACCGGGTGCCCCGCTGGCGCACGATGATGGCGCCAGCGGTCACGGCCTGGCCGTCGAACACCTTGACGCCGAGGCGCTTGGCTTCCGAGTCACGGCCGTTGCGGGTGGAGCCGCCGCCCTTGGTCTTCGACATGACGTAGCTCCCTATCCCTTGGAGATGCCGGTGATCTCGATCGTCGTGTAGTGCTGACGATGGCCCCAGCGCCGGCGCTGGTTGGTCTTGTTCTTGTAGACGAAGCCCCGGATCTTGGGGCCGGCGGCCTCGCCCACCACCCGGGCCGCCACCGACGCACCGGCCAGGTCGCCGGCCGCAGCCACGACCGAGTCGCCGTCGACCAGGAGCACGGGGACGAACGACAGATCGCCGTTGTCGCCCTCGCCGGCGACGCGCTCGATGTCGAGGCGCTCACCCTCCTGGACCCGATACTGCTTGCCACCCGTCTTGATCACCGCGTACACGGCCGACGATCGTACAGGAGGACGGCCCCTCCGGCCTAAAGCAGGGTCTCGTCGAACACCAGACCACGCCCGTTGCACATGGGGCAGGTCTCCGAGAACGACTCGACCAGGCCCTCGCTGACCCGCTTCCTGGTCATCTCGACCAGGCCGAGCTCGGAGATGTCGAACACTTGAGTGCGGGTCTTGTCCCTGGCCAGGGCGTCACGGAAGGCCTTGATGACTTCCTCCCGGTTGGCCCGGATCTCCATGTCGATGAAGTCGATGACGATGATCCCGCCCACGTCACGGAGCCGGAGCTGGCGGGCGACCTCCTCGGCGGCCTCGAGGTTGTTGCGGAAGACGGTCTCCTCCAGGCTCGACTTGCCCACGTTCTTGCCGGTGTTCACGTCGATGACCGTCAGGGCCTCGGTGCGCTCGATGATGAGCGACCCGCCCGACGGCAGCCACACCTTGCGGTCGAGGGCCTTGTGCAACTGCTCGTGGACGTGGAAGCGCTCGAAGATCGGCAGCCCCTCGGTATCGGGGTCGTAGAGCTCGACCCGGTCGGCGAGCTCGGGGCTGATGCTGGCGACGTAGTCGCGCACCTCCTCGTACAGGCCGGCGTCGTCGATGACCACGCCCCGGTAGTTGCGGTTGAACTCCTCCCGGATCACCCGCACGGCCAGGTCGGGCTCCTTGTAGAGGAGGGCGGGCGCCCGGGAGGCCTTGGCCTTGGCCTCGATCTGCTCCCACTGGTGGAGCAGGCGCAGGACGTCCCGCTTGAGCTCGTCGTTGGTGGCGCCCTCGGCGGCGGTGCGCACGATGACCCCGTGGTGCTCGGGCTTGACCTCGTCGAGGATGCGCCTCAGGCGCTTGCGCTCGTCGTCGCTCAGCCGCTTGGAGATGCCGTAGGTGTCGGAGTTCGGGATGAGCACGATGAACCGGCCGGGGAGCGATACCTCCTGGGTCAGGCGGGCGCCCTTGGTGCCGATCGGGTTCTTGGTGACCTGGCAGACGATCGACTGGCCCGCCCGCAGCATCTGCTCGATCTTGAGCGACGACTGCTTCTTGCCGCCGCTCTCGACGTCGTCGGCGTCGTAGCGGACGTCGCCCCGGTAGAGGACGGCGTTCTTGGGCGTGCCGATGTCGACGAAGGCGGCCTCCATGCCGGGCAGCACGTTCTGGACCTTGGCCAGGTAGACGTTGCCGTCGATCTGGTTGGCGTCGTCGGTGGGCCGGCTGACGTAGTGCTCGATGAGGGCCCGGCCCTCGAGGACGGCGATCTGGGTGGCGTGTTCCCTGACGTGGACCGCCATCAGGTAGCGGCCGACGGGCCGCCCCTTGCGCTCCCTGCCGGGCTCGCGGCCTTCGGCGGCGACGGACCCGGTCAGCTCGCTGCTCGCGGCCGCGGGCTTGCCCCGGCCACGGCCGCCACGTCGGCGCTTCTTCTTGGCGGCACCGTCGCCCGATGCCTCGGGGCGGGGCGGCCTGGGTGCACGGGGCGGCGGGGGGATGGTGGGCGCGGGCCGGGTGTCGCCGATGCGGGGCGGGCGGATGTCGGCCGGCGTGACCTCGGCCCTGGCCGCGGCCTCCGGTGAGGGCCGGCCTTCGTTGGGCCGGTCGGGCAGGTCGTCGGGCAGGCGGTCGGCCGAACGGGCCGAGCCGTTGGCGGCTGAGCGGCCACGACCGCCGCGAGAGCCGCGCCGGCGCTTCTTACGCGGCGCTCCCGAGGGGTCGCGCGGACCCGACTGGTTCTCGCCCTCTTGGCCGAGGGGTTCTGTACTCATGAAAGTCCCTTCTCATGCGTCGGCCAGGGCGAGCTCGGTCACGACCCCCAGGGGTTCGTGACGGGCGCCGTCGGCGCGCAAAATCCATTGGTTGGTCCTGCGTACCCGCACTTCGTCGAGCGTGGGGCTGAGGGCGGCCAACAGCTCGGCCGGACGGAGCCCGCGGGGTTGGGTGGCCAGCTCGGCGACGAGGGACACGCAGGGGCGCCCGTCGTCGGCCTCGACTTCATCGAGGACGTCGACGGACAGGATGGCGGGCCTGACGTCGTCGGTGACGTCCTGCCCCTTGCGTTGGCGGGTGAGGACGATCGTGGGAGCGGCCAGCGCCTGAGCCACGTACTCGCGCAGCTCGTCGATGGTGGCGCCGGCGGCGACCAACTCGTAGGTACACGAGGTGACCTCGTGCTGCAGGGAGTCGGCCCGATCGTCGATACGACCGACGGCGGTGACCTCGATGCCGTCGGGCAGGGCCGCGGTGAGGCGGCCGGACAACGACTCGACGTCGAGCTCCGAAGCAGGAACCAGCTCGAGGTCGAGGTATTCGGCCACGGATTCGTGGCCGGTGGAGAGGGCGAGCCCGAAGCTCACCTTCGGTCGGGGCGAGAACCCCTCGGAGTAGGCCAGCGGCAACGACGTGCGCCGGAAGGCCCGCTCCCACATCCGGGCGACGTCACGGTGCGAGGTCCACCGGATCTTGCCCGACTTCGAGAAGCGCACCCGCACCTTCACGAGCGCGCTCCACTCAACGTGACCGGCACGAAGCCACCGGTCGACAGGTCCTGGCCCGTGCCCTGGGAACCGCCGGCGGGCGGCACCGCCGAAGCGACCCGGTGCTCGATGCCGTACCCGGTGCAGGCCCCGCAGTCGTAACACGGGGTCCAGCGGCAGTCCTCGACGCCCGAGGCGACGAGCGCGTCCTGCCAGTCGCCCCAGAGGAAGTCCTTGTGCAAGCCGGCCGAGATGTGGTCCCAGGGCAGGACCTCGTCCTCCGAACGGTGGCGGTACACGTACCAGTCGAGCGAGAGGCCGTGGCGCTCCATGGCCGACTCCCACAGGTCGAGCCGGAAGAACTCCGACCACTCCTGGAAGATGCCGCCGTGGCGCCACACGTCCTCGATCACCGCGCCCACCCGCCGGTCGCCACGGGACGCCAACCCCTCGGCCACCGACGCCCGCGGGTCGTGCCACTTCAAGGTCACACCCCGGTCGCGCCTGGTCGAGTCCTTCAACAGGCCGACCTTGCGGCGCAACTCGGCCTCGGTATTCTGCCCGAACCACTGGAACGGCGTCTGGGGCTTGGGCACGAACCCGCCGACCGACGCCGTCACCGAGACCCGCCCCGAGTGCTTCTTCCCGACGGCCACGCAGTTGCGGGCCAGCGAGGCGATGCCTTCGAGGTCTTCGTCGGTCTCGGTGGGCAGGCCCATGAGGAAGTAGAGCTTCACCCGCTGCCATCCCTGGCTGAACGCCGAGTCGACGGCGCCGTAGAGGTCTTCCTCGCGGATCAACTTCGAGATGACCTGGCGCAGGCGCCACGTGCCGCCCTCGGGCGCGAACGTCAGCCCGGTGCGGCGCACCTTGGCGATCTCGGCCGCGAGGCCAACGGTGTAGGCATCGACCCGCAATGACGGCAGGCTCACGCTCACCTGGCCCGAGCACGCGGGGTCGTCGATGACGCCCTTGACGACCTCGTCGATGCCGGAATAGTCGGCGCTCGACAACGACGTCAGCGCGACCTCGTCGTAACCGGTGCGGGCCAGGCCGTCGGAGATCATCGATCGCACCTGGGCCACCGGCCGCTCACGGACGGGCCTGGTGATCATCCCCGCCTGGCAGAAGCGGCAGCCCCGGGTACATCCACGGAAGATCTCGACGTTGAGCCGGTCGTGGACGACCTCGGTCAGCGGCACGAGCTGCGACTTCGGATAGGGCCACGCGCCCAGGTCGGAGATCGTGCGCTTCTCGACCCGCTCGGGCACGTCGGGGTACCGGGGTGTGACCGAGACCAGCGCAGGGCCGTCGTAGGCGACGTCGTACATCGAAGGCACGTACACGCCCGGGACCGCGGCCAACGTCCGCAGCATCCGCTGGCGGGAGCCGGGCGTCCGACCGGAACGCTTCCACTCCCCCACGACCGCGGTGATCTCGGCGATGACCTCCTCGCCGTCGCCGATCACGAAGGCGTCGACGAAGTCGGCCAGCGGCTCGGGATTGAAGGTGCAATGGCCGCCGGCCATGACGACGAGGTCGTCCTCGGCCCGTTCGGCCGACCGCACCGGCACGCCGGCCAGGTCGATGCAGTTCAACACGTTGGTGAAGACGAGCTCGGCCGAGAGGTTGAACGCCAACAGGTCGAAGTCGCCGGCGGCGCGGTGGGTGTCGACGCTGAACAGCGGGATCCCCCGCCCCCGCAACTGCGCCTCCATGTCGGACCAGGGCGCGTACGAGCGCTCGGCCACGGCGTCGTCGCGCTCGTTCAACAGCTCGTAGAGGATCTGGAGCCCCTGGTTGGGCAGGCCCACCTCGTAGGAGTCGGGGTAGACGAGCAGCCACGCCACCTTGTGGGGCGCGTGGACCGGCGAGCGGGCGCCTTCCTCGCACCCGATGTAGCGGGCGGGCTTCTGCACCTTGGCCAGGAGCGGTTCGACCCTGGGCCAGAGAGTGGTCATTTGCCGGTCAAGTGTAGGGCCAGGAATCCCCATCACGTGAAGCGGCGCATGTGGACATTCAGGACCAGGCCGATGGCGGCGAAGGTCGCAAGCGTCGACGAGCCCCCGTAGCTGAGCAGGGGCAGGGGGATGCCGGTGATCGGCATGATGCCCATCGTCATCCCCACGTTCTCGAAGATCTGGAAGGTCAGCATGGCCAGCACGCCTACGCACACCAAGGTCCCGGCTGGGTCCTTGGCCAGGGCCGCGGCCCGCCACGTCCGCCAGGCGATCACCGCGAACAGGGCCAGGAGGGCGACGGACCCGGCCAGGCCGAGTTGCTCGCCCACGGCGGTGAAGATGAAGTCGGTGTGCTGCTCGGGCACGTAGCTGAGGTTGGTCTGGGTGCCCTTGAACAGACCCTTGCCGGTGATCCCGCCCGAGCCGATGGCCGTCTTCGACTGGGCCAGGTTGTAGGCCGAGCGGGTGGTGTCGGCCTGGGGGTCGAGGAACGAGGTCAGCCGCTTGTACTGGTAGTCCTTCAGCACGCCGAAGTGGACGACGGCCACCATCCCGACCACGGCGAGGGCGAGGAGGGCGACGAGGAACCTGGCCTTCACCCCCGAGATCAGCAGCATCCCGAGGAGGATGGCGGCGAACACCAGCGAGGTTCCGAGGTCGGGCTGGAGGTAGATGAGCCCCATGGGCAGGCCGGCGAGGCCGAGGATCACCAGCAGCTTGCGCCCGTCGACCTCGGTGCGGATGGAGGAGGCGTAGGCGGCCAGGCACACGATCAGCGAGACCTTGGCGAACTCCGATGGCTGGAGCTGGAACGGGCCGACGTCGAAGGCGGCCTGCTGGCCCTTGTGGACCGAGCCCAACGCCAACACGAGCACGAGCGCGCCGACCGTCCCGGCGTAGATGATCGGGGCGAAGTCGCGGAACACGCGGTAGTCGACGAGCGCGGCCACCAACATCACCCCGAGCCCGATGGTGACGAACAGGGCCTGGCGCTGGAGGTAGTACTGCGGGTCGAGGCCGGCGTCGTCGAGCCGGCTGCGGGTCGCGCTGTAGATCATCAGGAGGCCGAAGGCGGCGAGCAGCAGCGTGGTCACGACCAGGCTGAGGTCGACGTGGCGCCACGCCGAGGCGGCGTTGCCCCGCCCGATGTTCGCCGGCGACGAGATCGCCATCAGTCGACCCCGGTGCCGAGCTGGATCGGGGTGATCGGCTGGCCGGCGAGGCCGGCGAAGATGCGGCGGGCGACGGGCGCGGCCGAGGCACCACCGAAGCCGGCTTCCTCCATGACCACCGAGACGGCGTACTGGGGGTTGTCGGCCGGGGCGAAGGCGGCGAACACCGCGGTGTCCTGCTTGCCCCGGACCTGGGCCGTCCCCGTCTTGCCCGCCACCGGCAGAGCGCTGTTGGGGTAGCCCAGGAAGGCGCCGTAGGCGGTGCCATCGTCCTTGGAGATCGCCTGCTTCAACCCAGTGAGGATGGGCTGGCGCATGGCCGGCGTCATCTCGACGGTGCTCAGCACCTTGGGCGGCTCGGCCGCGCCGATGCGGGGCGCGTAGTGCGTGCCGCCGTTGCCGAAGGTGGCGTAGGCGTTGGCCAGTTGCAGCGGCGTGACCACCACGTCGCCCTGGCCGATGGCCATGTTGATGTTGTCGCCGGTGAACCAACGGTCGTCGACGCAACGCACGTTCTTGCAGAAGCTCTTCTTCCACTCGGGGTCGGGGATGACGCCGGCCTTGTCGCCCGACAGCGCGATCCCGGTCTTGGAGGCGAAGCCGAACTTGCGGGCCGTCTCCTGGATGCCGTTGCCGTACTGGCCCCGCTCCTGCCAGAACCTCGCCCCGAGGCCGTAGAAGTACACGTCGCTCGACACCGTGATCGCCCGTGTCAGGTTGACCCGGCCGTAGCTCTGGCCGCCGGCGTTGCGGAAGGTGCAGCGCTCGCCCTTGCACCCCTTGAGGTTGTAGACGCCGGTATCGGTGATGGTGGTGTTGGCCGCGACCATGCCCCGCTCGATGGCGGCCACCGCGGTGACGAGCTTGAAGGTCGAGCCGGGGGCGTAGAGGCCGGTGAGGGCCCGGTTGTTCAGCGGAAAGTGGCTCGCCGGGTCGCTAAGGGCGGCGAACACGTCGGGCTTGATGCCGTTGATGAAGTCGCCGGGGTTGTACGTCGGGTAGGAGGCCATGGCGATGACGGCGCCGTCGCGCGGGTCGAGCACGACGGTCGAGCCCGCGGGCGCGAGGAAGTGCTTCTTGTCGTTGCGGTCGACGGCCGAGCGGGCGGCTTCGAGGCCCTGCTTCAACGAGTCCTCGGCCAGCTTCTGCACGTTGAGGTCGACGGTGAGGGTGACGTCCTTGCCCGGCTGGGCCGCCACCACCGCCAGCGGCTCGCCCTTGACGACCTCGCCCGCCGAGTTCACCTGGAGCTTGGTCACCCCCGGGCTCCCCCGCAGGTCGCGCTCGAAGACGAGCTCGGCCCCCGACTTCCCGATGGAGTCGCCCAGGCGATAGCCGTCCTTCTTGCGGTTGACGAGCTCGCTGTCGTTGATCTCGCCGACGTAGCCGAGGAGGTGGGCGGCCAGGTCGCCGTTCGGATACGTGCGCTGCGACACGATGGTGGCGTCCACGGCCGGGAAGTCGCGCTGGTGCTCCTTCACGTAGGTGTAGGTCTCCTCGCTCACGTCCTCGGCCACCGGAATCGGCTTGTACTGGCTGTAGCGCACGTCGGCGATGCGCTTGTCGAGCTCGTCCCTCGAGATGGCGAGGAGGGCCGACAGCCGGGCCTTGACCTCCTCCGCGTTCTTCAAGCGCTCGAGGTCGTGGCGGCTGACCGTGATCGCCTGGGTCCGGCGGTTGTCGACGAGGACGTTGCCGTTGCGGTCGAGGATCCGTCCCCTGGGCGCGTCCTCGTAGACGAGCCGCACCTGGTTGGTGGTGGCTGCGGCCACGAACGACCGGGAGTCGAGCACCTGGAGGTACCAGAGGCGGGCGAAGAGGGCCGAGAAGAGCGAGAGCACGACGACGCCGACGACGGCGAGGCGGAGGCGGCCGTTCTCGGCGGCGACGGCCATCAGCGGGGGAACGACCATTCGAGGAGGCGGACGGCGGCGGGCGCGAGGACCGCGTTCATGGCGCCGACGAGGAGGGCCACCACGAGCAGGCGCGCGGACACGAAGCCGCTCTGGCCGACCATGGCGCCGACGAGGGCGTAGAGGACGGTGCCGGCGATGCTCGCGCCGAGGGCGGTGGTCACCGGGATCCACCACGCCGCCCGCAGGATGCCGGCTTGCAGCGAGCCCACCGCGAAGCCGACGAGGCAGTAGACGAGGGCGGACAGGCCGAACGGCGTCTGCAGGAACAGGTCGCCGAGGGCGCCGGCGGCGAAGCCCACGACCGCGCCCCGGTCGGGGCCGGCGACCAGGCCGGCGATCACGGCTACGAGGAGGAGGGCGTCGGGGCGCACGTCGTCGATGCGCACCCGGCTCAGCACGGTCAGGTGGACGACGAGGGTGAGGGCGAGGACGGCGGCCACGCGAATCTGGATGCGGCGGTTGTTCACTTCGGGCTCCACTGCAGGACGGTGAGGAACGTCAGCCTGCGGAGGTCGACGTAGGGCTCGATGGCCACGTCCTGTTGCAGCGCGCCCGGGCGGCTGGTGCTGCTCTTCACCGTTCCCACCGGGATGCCGGGGGGGAACTGGCTCTGTTGCAAGCCGCTGGTGACGACCTTCTCGTCCTTCTCGACGACGGTGGCCGGGTCGATGAGGTCGACGTCGAGGGAGCGGAGCGAGCCCCGGCCGTTGGCCACGCCGATGTCGCCCGAGGTCGACAGCTTGATGCCGACGCTGAAGTCCTTGTCGGTGAGGAGTTGCACGACGGCCCGGTTGCGGGATGCGGTGACGATGCGGCCGACCAGGCCGGCGCCGGTCCGCACCGGCATCCCCACGGCCACGCCGGCGTTGGTGCCGCGGTCGATCTCGACGGTGAAGGCGAAGTTGCTCGGGCTGGTCGACACGACCCTGGCGTCGACCCTCGGGACGTCCTCGGTGCCTTCGAGCTTCAACGAGTCCTGGAGCTCCTGGAGCTGGCGCCTGGCGTCGTCGCTGCTGGCCACGTCGCCCCTCAGGTCGGCGTTCTCCTGTCGGAGGCGGTCGTTCTCGGCCTTGAGGTCGCCGTAGTGGACGATGCCGCCGAAGAAGCTGCCGACCGGTTCGAAGACTTTGTCGCTGGTGCGCTGGACCGGGGCGAAGGCGTCGCGGGCGCCGTTCTTGACGGTGGCGATGGCGCCCGAGCCCGCGCCCCGGTAGTCGAGGGTGAGCAGGGTGATCGAGGTCAGGACCAACAGCAGCAGCGTGAAGCGGGTGCGGGCGGGTCGCCGGTAGACAGCCACGTTCTCCGGGTGCGCCCGTTAGTGCTGGTTGGGCGGGACGAGGAACTCCTTCAGGGCCTCGAACTCTTCGAGGAACTGGCCGCCGCCGTAGGCGACACAGAGCAGCGGGTTGTCGGCGATCACGATCGGCATCCCCGTCTCGCTGCTGAGCCTGGCGTCGAGTCCGGTGAGGAGGGCGCCGCCGCCGGTGAGGACGATGCCCTGCTCCATGATGTCGGCGGCGAGTTCCGGTGGCGTCTTGTCGAGGGTGACCTTGACGGCGTCGACGATGGCGGCCAGCGGCTCTTCGAGGGCTTCCCTGATCTCGTCGGTCGTGACGATGATCGTCTTGGGGAGGCCGGTGATGAGGTCTCGTCCCCGGATCTCGGCGTGGATCTCTTCTTCCAGCTCGCACGCGGAGCCGAGCACGATCTTGATCTCCTCGGCGGTGCGCTCGCCGAGGGCGAGGGAGTACTCCTTCTTGATGTACTGGATGACGGCTTCGTCGAGCTCGTCGCCGCCGACCCGGATGCTGGTGGCGGTGACGATGCCGCCGAGGGAGATGACGGCGACCTCGGTGGTGCCGCCGCCGATGTCGACGACCATGTTGCCGGTGGGCTCGTGGACCGGCAGGCCGGCGCCGATGGCCGCGGCCATGGGCTCCTCGATGATGTGTACGCCCTTTCTTGCACCGGCGTACTCGGCGGCCTCCTGGACGGCTCGCTTCTCGACGCCGGTGATGCCGGACGGGACGCAAATCACCATCCGGGGCTTGGCGAACCTTCTCGGGTGCACCTTCTGGATGAAGTAGCGCAGCATCTTTTCGCAGATCTCGAAATCGGCGATGACGCCGTCCTTGAGGGGGCGGATGGCCTGGATGTGGCTCGGCGTGCGGCCGATCATCCGCTTGGCCTCGGCGCCCACGGCCAGTGGCCGCATGTCCTTGGTGTTGACGGCCACGACCGACGGCTCGTTGAGGACGATCCCGCGGCCCCGGACGTAGACCAGGGTGTTGGCCGTCCCCAGATCAATGGCCATGTCGCGGCCCATCAGGGAAGAGAAGAAGTTGTCGGACATGGTCGTACGTGCCCCCTTCGGGCGCCCGCCCAGGCTACGAGCCTCCGGCCATTACCGCCAGCCGCCCCCCGCCAATGCCCGCTTTCGGCCACGGGCGCGTGGTGTGCCCTGTGGATTTGGCCGAAAGCGGGTGGTGGGGGGAGAAGGTGTCACACCCTGGGAGCAGGCTGAGCGTCATGGACTCGACCCTCGACCGCCTGGCGCGGCGGCAACACGGCCTCGTGACGACCACCCAGCTCAGTCGGCTCGGCTGGTCACGCGGGCACATCCAACACGAGCTCAGAAGCGATCGGCTGTTGGTCGTGCGCCGCTCCGTACTCCGCACCGCGGGGGCGCCGGTCACGCGGGAGCAAGCCTGGCTGGCTGCCGTGCTCGCCAGCGCGCTGGCGGTGGTCTTGTCGCATCTCTCGGCGGCCATGCTGTGGGGTCTGCGCGGCTTCCCCGAGCCCGACGCCATCGACCTGCTCGCCGCCGGCGAGGTGCGGGCGCGGATGCCGGGGGTGCGAGGCCACCGCACCGAGTCACTGCCGGCGGACCACACGACCGTGTATCGGTCCATCCCGGTCACGACTGTGGAGCGGACGTTGGTCGACGTGTGCGGCGCGGTGTCGGCGCGCACGCTGCGGTCGGCGGTGAACGACGGCTTGCGCCGGAGCCTCGTCACGGTTCCGCGCCTGGCCCGCACGGTCGACGAGGTACCGACCTCCGGCCGGCGGAAGATCGTCCCGATGGTCGAGGTGCTACGTCTCCTCGTGCCCGGCTACGACGCCGGCGACAGCGACCCCGAGGTCGACCTGGTCGAGCTGCTGGTCAGCGCGGGGCTCCTGCGGCCACAGCAACAGGTGAAGGTCTTGGCCGAAGGCCATGTCCATTACATCGACGTCGGCTGGCTGTCCGTGCGGTGCGGCTTCGAGTACGACTCCGAGGAGTTCCACGGCTCGCTCGACGCCATGCACGAAGACCGCGCCCGGCTCCGCCGGCTCAAGCGCGCCGGCTGGGACATCTGGCCGGTCACCTCGCGCACGACGCGGAACGAGATCGTGGCCATCGCCCGCCTCGCTTTCGGCCAAATTCGCGCGGCATAGCACGCGCTCGTGGCCGAAAGCGGCGGTGGGGTTAGAGCGAGGGGAAGAAGAGGGCGATCTCGCGGGTGGCGGCTTCGGGGCCGTCGGAGCCGTGGACGAGGTTCTCGGTCATGAGGATGCCGTAGTCGCCGCGGATGGTGCCGGGGGCGGCCTCGATGGGGTTGGTGGTGCCCATGAGGGTGCGCACGACCTTCCACGTGTCGACCGGGCCCTCGAAGACGAGGAGCATGGCCGGGCCGCGGGTGATGAACGACACCAGCTCGCCAAAGAAGGGCTTGTCCTTGTGCTCGGCGTAGTGCTGCTCGGCCGTCTCCTTGGAGATCGTGCGCAGCTCGGCGGCGACCAGCTTGAGGCCCTTGCGCTCGAGGCGGGCGACGATCTCGCCGGTGAGCCCCCGCTCGACGGCGTCCGGCTTGCAGGCAACGAAGGTGCGGTCCATAGGGCCGGCACCGTACAAGCTCAGCCGACCCCCCGGCGAAGCGCGGTGCGGGCCTCGCCCACGACCCAGAGCGAGCCGGTCACCAGCACGGCCTCGTCGCCCTCCGACAACGCCAGCGCCCGGGCCACCGACTCGGCCACCCCCCCACCGACCTCGGCCTCGATCCCGAACGAGCGGGCCGCCTGCACGATCGCCGCCGCCGGCACCGCCCGGGGCGAGTTGGCTTCGGTCGCCACCACCCGGGCCACCTCGGAACCGGTGGAGCCGCCCACGTCCAGCGCCCCCAGGAAGTCGAGCGGCGAATGCGGCTCCAGCAGCCCGACCACCAACGTCCACCGCTCGACCCCGCCGGAGAACTCGTCCTCCATCGCGGAAGCCAGCGCGGTGGCGCCGGCGGCGTTGTGGGCCCCGTCGAGCAACACCAACGGTTCGTGGCCCATGACCTCGAGGCGCCCTGGCGAGGCCACGGTGTCGAAGGCCTCGGCCACGAGCTCCGAGTCGAGGGGCCCACCGAGAAACGCCTCCGCCGACGACAGCGCAAGGATGGCGTTGTCGGCCTGGTGGGCGCCGTGCAATCGCACGAACACGTCTTCGTACATCGACGACGGCGTGCGCATCGTCACCAGGCGACCGCCCACCGCCATCGAGTTGTCGAGAACGGCGAAGTCGTCGTCGCGCCGCCACACCTCCTCGGCCGGCGTGTCGGCGAAGGCCACGACCAACTCGGGGTTGGTCTCGCCGAGCACGAGGATCGAGCCCGGCTTGACGATGCCGGCCTTCTCCCGGGCGACGGCGTCGATGCTCCCGGCGTAGTCGAGGTGGTCGGCCCCGATGTTGGTGACCACCGCGACCTGGCCGTCGGCCACGTTGGTCGCGTCCCACCGCCCGAGCAGCCCGACCTCGACGACGGCCGCGTGTACGGCAACGTCGGCGAACCACAAGAAGCCGGCGGCGGTCAGCGCCTCGAAGTACGAAGGCCGCCCCGACTGCATGAGCGGGGCCACGCCGGCGATCGTGGTCAGCGTCTCGGCCAGATCCTCGTCGGAGATGGGGACGCCGTTGCGGGAGATGCGCTCGTTGATCGTCTCGAGGTGGGGCGAGATGTAGGTACCGACGGTCAACCCGGCGACCTCCAACAACCGGGTCATCATGCGGGCCGTCGACGTCTTGCCGTTGGTGCCGGTGAGGTGGATCACGGGGTAGCCACGCTGGGGCTCGGCCAGCAGGCCGACGAGCTCCTGCATCCGTTCCAACGTCGGCGCCGCCAACCGGGACGCCGACGACGATGCCTCCAGGTTCACGCGGTCGTCGAGCCACCGCAACGCCTCGCCGTAGTCCACTCAGTCGCCCAGGATCGGGAGCACGAGGGCGCGAAGCCGGTCGGCGGCGGCCGCGGGAACGCCCGCGCCCAACGCCGAGGCCAACAGCGTCGCCGCCAAGCCGGGGGCGCCGTCGTCGAGGGCGGCAAGCCCGGCGGCCACGGCGTCGTCGCCGGCCTCGTCCGACGATGCCGACGCCGTCGGCGAGTCGAGCGCGGCCACCGCGGCCGCGGCGGCGTCGAGGTCGTCGGTGCCGGCCGCCAGCGCGAACCGCAACACCCGCGGGTCGGCGTCGAGGAAGGGCTCGACCTCCCGGGCCGAGACGTCGGCGTCGCCCGGCCACGGGTGTACGACGACGCCGGCGAAGGGCAGCGCCCCCGTCAGCCGCAACCCGAGGGCGAAGCTCGGCAGCACCCAGCCGGCGAGGTCGTCCTCCCCCACCACCACGACGGTGTCGGCCGACGGGGCCCGGTCCCGGGGCCAGCCGGCGTTGGCCAAGGCCCACGCCGCGGCCACGAAGCGAGCGTCCAACGACGAGCCCTCGCCCACCAACACGCCCATGCACTTGCCGCACGACGGCGAGGGCGACGGCGTGGCGTCGACGGTGAGCTTGCCGCAGTCGAGGCACACCGCAACCGGCATGGCCACGCCGCCCTCGACCCGACTGCTCACGCACCACTCGCGCCGCAATCCGGCGGTGGCGAGGAAGGCGTCGCGGGCCGCGGGCGGTTGGAAGGCAAGATCGCCGTGGCGGACGGCGTCGGCCGCGGCGACCTCGAGGTCGCCGCTGCGAACGAACCAGTGGCGGCCGAGCTGGGGGACGAGGACCGTGCCGCAACACCCGCACCGGCCGACCTGCTCGACCGACGCCACCCCGCCGACGATCGAGCCCTCGGCCGCGAGCAAGTCGCGCGCCGCCTGCCGAGCGGCATACCGGCCGAGGTTCACCAGCGGCCCGTCGACGCACACCACCCCGTCGTCGTCGAGCACCTGGATCGGCGCGAGGCCGGTGGCCTGGGCGATGGCGTGGCCCTCGGCGTCGTGGGCCGGCACCACGAACCCGGGCGTGGCCCGCAGCGGGTCGGCGACGATCGGCACCTCACGGCCGGCGATGGGGACGACGGCGGCCGCGCCGGCACCGGCCAGGGCGTGGCCCTCGGGCACGGCCACCGCGACCGCGCCGGGCAGGAGCTCGACCTCGGCCAGCACCACCTCCAACGCCTCGCCGTCCCCGCCGGTCGTCTCGACCCGCACGGTCACGAGCTCGGCCTCGTGCTCGGCCTCGACCACATCGGCCCCGTCGACCGGCGTCCGGCAACGCGGGCAGGTGGCCACGACCCGGTCGAGCTGTTCGACCATGCCCTGCTCGTACAACGTGACGAAGGCGGTGCGGGCCGCGGCCGCGGCGTCGTCGGCCACGGTCGAGGCCGCGCCCACATCGACGGTCACGCCGAGCCGGGCGAACACCTCGGCGGCGACGGCCACCCGCTCGGCGGCGAAGGCGGCGGCCCGAACCTCGTACTCGTCGTCGGCCACGCTCGAGCGGTCGTGGCCCTCCTTGGCCAGCTCCCGCTCGAAGGCGAACTGGGTGCCGAGGTCGCCGCCGACCGACGGCACCACCAGCTCGGTGTTGCGGCCCAATGCCCACGCCCGCCGCACCAGCGCATCGGCAGCCACGGCCACGGCCACGTCCCCGAACCGCAGCCCGCGCACCACCGGCAACGGTCGGGTCGCGATCCTCCGGGCCTCCAGCATGTGCCGGCCCACGCTACTTCCCGCCGTTTTGGGTGCCAGATCTCACGCCAGAGCGTGAGAT
>JAXDPV010000210.1:0-3398 GCA_034668185.1 Actinomycetota bacterium | reverse complement strand
GACCTCGAGTGCCGCAACAAGGCGGCCGCGCTGCTGGCGGCCGTGCCCGCGGCCCGGCGCATGACGGCCGCCCGCCGGGGTACCTCGTGACGTTCTGGGTCGAGCTGCCCCGTGACTTCGTGAGCGTCAGCGGGCCGGACGCCGTCTCGTTCCTGCAGGGGCAGTTGTCGCAGGACGTCGAGGGGTTGGCCGTGGGCTCGTCGGCGTGGTCGTTCGTGTTGCAGCCGCAGGGCAAGGTCGACGCCTGGCTGCGGGTGACCCGTTCGGCCGACGACGCCTTCGTGCTCGACGTCGACCGCGGCTGGGGCGAGGCCGTGGTCGCCCGGCTCGAACGGTTCATGCTGCGGACGAAGGCGACCTTCGAGGCGCTGCCCGACTGGCATTGCATCGCCGTCCGTGGCGACGGCCCGGACGATCTCGACCTGCGCGGGCCCGACGTCTCGCCGCCCGAAGGCGTGCCCGAGGGGACGGCCGAGGATTACGAGGTCTGGCGCATCACCCACGGCGTGCCCGCCATGGGCCGTGAGCTGACCGAGAAGACGATCCCCGCCGAGTCGGGCGTGGTCGACCGTTCGGTCAGCTTCACCAAGGGTTGCTACACCGGCCAGGAGCTCGTCGCCCGCATCGACTCACGGGGCGGCAACGTCCCCCGGCGGTTGCGCCTCGTCGCCCTCGGCGACGGCGCGCCCACACCCGAGCCCGGCACGCCTGTCGTCGTCGAGGGCGCCGAGGTCGGCGTGATCACGTCGGCGGCCCGCTCGGTCGCCCTCGCCTACGTCAAGCGCGACGTCGATCCCCCCGCCGAGGCCACCGTCGCCGGCGCCGCCGCCCGCATCGAGGCCCTCCCATGACCCGCCCCCTCCACCGCTTTCGGCCACGAACGCCCGTCCTGGCCCGCGTATTTGGCCGAAAGCGGGTTGGGGTGGCCGTGCTCACCCTCACCCTCGTGGTGGCGGGGGCGTGTACGCCGGGGAAGGTGGCGCCGCTGCCGCCGGCGCCGAAGGTGGCGATCACGACGACGACGGCGGCGGTCGACTACGGGGCCATCGGGCTTCCTGGCGTTGCCGGCCGGACGACGACGACGGTGTTGATGGGTCCCGGCAAGGCGACGATCACCGGGTTGGTGCGGGGGCCGGAAGGGCCGGTGGCCGGGGCGGTGGTCCACGCCGAGCGCCTGGTGGGTGAGGGCATGGCGTCGACCGACCTGGTGACCGGCGACGACGGGCGTTTCGAACTGCCCACCGTCCTCGGCGGCCGCTACCGGGTGCGGGCGTGGAAGGCCGCGCCCGACAACCTCTCGCTGGTCGAGCCCGAGGTCTTCTTCCTCGAAGGCAGCGAGAAGAAGGACCTGCCCCTGGCCCTCACCAGGTACCAGGGGGCGTCGGTGAGCGCTGCCATCGCGCCCGACCCGCCGCTGCTGGGCACGCCGTCGAACCTCGTCGTCCAGGTGGTGAACCGCGAGGTCGACGCCAACGGCATCGTGCGCTCGACGCCGATCCCGGCGGTCTCGGTCGAGCTGTTCGGCACCGGCGACTGGCAGGTCCAGTCGGCCAACCCCACCGCCGCCGACGCCAACGGCCGGGCCCGCTGGCAACTGCAATGCCGGCGTGTCGGCAACCAACCGCTGTCGGTCGTGGTGGCCGCGACCACCACCTTCAACCTCAACCTGCCCGCCTGCACCGTGCCCCCGCCGACCGGCGACGAGACCGATCCCTCGGCCACCTCCACCACCGCGGCCCCGGCCCCGGTCACGACCACGACGGTCGCCCCCACCACGACCAGGCCGCCGGCCACCACCACCACGACCACGAGGGCCACGACCACCACCCGCTGAGCGGGCGCGTCAGGGCCGGAGGCGTACCTCGAGCCGGGTGCCGCCTGACGCGGGGGAGACGGCGGCGACGGTGCCGCCCATGGCCGCGACCAGCTCGGCCACGATGGCCAGGCCGAGCCCGCTGCCGCCGCCCCGGGCCGAGGTGTAGAGCCGTTCGAACACGTGGGGCCGGTCCTCGGGGGCGATGCCGGGGCCGTCGTCGTCGACCACGATGCGCACGCCGCCGCCATCCAAGGCCACCACCCCCACGGCCACGTGGGAAGCCGCGAACTTCAACGCGTTCTCGACCAGGTTGGCCACGACCTGGGCCAGGCGGTCGGGGTCGGCCGTTGCCAACAACGGCGCTGCGGGCACGTCGACCTGCAACGTGAGACCGAGCTCGGTGACTTCGGGCTCGAAGCCGGCCGCGGTCACGCCCACGACCTCGCCGGCATCGACGGTCGCCAGGTGCAACGGGAACTGGCGGGCGTCGAGCTTGGCCAGCTCCAACAGGTCGCCGACCAGGCGCTCGAGCCGCCGGGCTTCGGCCGAGATCACGCCCGCGGCCTTCTCGTGGTCGGGCGCGGCCCCGTCGGCGATGGCCTCGGCGAACCCGCGGATCGACGTCAACGGCGTGCGCAGGTCGTGGGACACGGCCAGCAGGAACTGCCGTTCAAGGCCACGCGACCGCTCCAAGCTGGCGGCCATGGTGTTGATCGAGTCGGCCAACGACGCCAGCTCGGGGTCGTTGGCGTCGTCGTGGGCTACCCGGGCGTCGAGGTCGCCGCCGGCGATGCGGCGGGTGGCGGCCTCGGCCGAGGCCAGGGGAGCGGTGATGCGCCGGCCCAGGCGGTCGGCCACCACCGCGGCCAACACCAACGCCAACGCCGACGACAGCAACAGCCACGTGGCCCCGCGCCCCAAGCCGGGGTCGGCCTTGCGGGTCAGCACGACGACGGTGAAGGCCGGGGCGTTCGGGCGGTTGGGTGGGCGCACGCCCACGGCGGCGTAGGCCAGGCCCCGCTTCAACCCCGACACCTCGCGCCCGGCCGCCAGATCCGCCAACCGCAGGTCGGCCACCGTCACCCCCGCGGGCAACTGGCCCTCGATCACGCCGGCCCTGGTCACGCCGACCCGGCTCAGGCCTTCGAGACGCAGGGCGCGCGACGCCGTGACCAAGGCACGGAACGCCGTCGGGTCGGAGGCCTGGGCCGCGATGTCGCGCGCCTGCACCACCAACTCGGTCCGCGTCTCCCGGCGGGCGGCACGACCGATCAACACCAACGTCGAGAACCCCGACAGGAGCAGGGCCAGCGCGACCACGCCGACGATGGCGAACGTCAACCGGCGCCTCACCCGAGCCGGTACCCCACACCCCACACCGTGGCCAGCGGCAACCCGTCGCCGAGCTTCTTGCGGAGCTGGCGCACGTGGACGTCGACCGTCCGGTCGTCGCCGTACCACTCGGCGCCCCACACACCGTCGAGAAGCTGGCGGCGAGAAAGGGCGAGGCCTTCGTTGGCGGCGAGGAACGCCAGCAGATCGAACTCCCGATTGGCGAGACTCACGGGCGCGCCATCGAGAC
>JAXDPV010000209.1:0-6429 GCA_034668185.1 Actinomycetota bacterium | reverse complement strand
CGAGCTCCAACCCCAGGGGTGGTAGTAGTAGTACGAGTCGCGGTCCTGGCCGACGTAGGTGTCGCCGCCGAACTGCCGGCCACTGGTGCGCGACGCCGAGCCGTAGACGACGGCGACGGTGTTGCAGTCCCCGGCCTCGAGGGCGGCGACGGCTCGCTGGATGACGCCTTCGCCAGGGGCCATGCCGAGCGGGAGCACGGAGCCGGCGGCCTTGAACCGCGGGTTGATGCCGAGGGTCTTGGCCACGATCTCGGGCGCCGAGCCCTCGTACCCCGCCGAGGCGATCAGGCCGTCGACGTCTTCGGGTTGGAAGCCGGCGTCGGCCACGGCCCGCTCGAAGGCCCGCTTCATCAGCGTGTCGAGGTCGGGCGCCTCGTAACCGGGGGCCTTGGCCCGCCAGGCGGCGTAGTCCGCGCCGTAGTCGGTTTCGCCGACCCCGACGATGGAGGCTGTCCGCATCTGGCCGCCCTTTCAGAACCTCGGTCTTGCGATGTTCTGAAATCTAACTAGACGCGCGGCCTCTTACGCAAGGACCGCTTCGCTCGACGAGGCCGCGATCTCGGCCCATGTGATCGAGTCGGTGGTCCAGAGGCGGTCGAAGATGCGGTCGACGGTGTCGTTGAAGCCGTGGCGGACCCGGAAATGGTAGATCCGGCGTTGGGGCCGGCCGACCAGGATGCCGAGGCGGTCGAGGCGGCCCTCGATCGACGTGGCCCACGCCGTTTCCTCCGGCACCGAGAGGGCGTCGTCGGCCGGCGGGTTCCCGAAGTCGGGGTCGATACGGTCGCGGGCCCGCATCAGGGCCTGGCCGAGGACGGCCTTGGCCCGGTTCTCGTCGAAGGTGCGGGCCTTGCGCAGGCTCTCGAAGGCACCGCCGGTGACGTCGAGCACGATGCGGCCGTCGTCCTCGACCCGGCTCGAGGCCTTGCCGATGATGGCGGTCTCGTCGATGGCGATGGCGATGGTGACGTCGTCGGCGAGCCCGACCGCCTTGGCCACGTCGGCCGCCAGCGCGGCGATCTCGGCGGCGTCGAACTGGACGAGCTCGAACGTCTCCGGGGTGACGGTGATCATCTAGGCCCCGGCGGCCCGGCTGAGGGTTTCGTTGGCGGCCTCGGCGGAGACGTCGGCGATGTCGTCGATCTCCTCCTTGGTGAACCCGGCCAGCTCGCGGAAGCGGCGGGCCAGCTTCACCGGCGACTCGTCCTTGTCGGAGCGCAGGCCGCCGAGGGAGAACAGCTTGTCGACGACCCGCTGGAACTCGAGGGCCCGCTGGCGGCGTTCCGGGTTGGTCTCGGTGAGCTTGCGCAGCCAGTCGGAGCCCATCTTCACGTGGGTGACCTCGTCGGCCAGCATCCAGTCCTCGCAGAACTCCATCACCGGGTCGCCGCAGTTCTCGCCGAACGACTTCATGGTGTTGAAGACGTCGATGGCCAGGCCCTCGAGGGCGCGGTTGACGCCGGTGAGGCGCATGACCGGATCGGGGTTGCAGGCGGCTTCGTAGAGGAAGGTGTTCTCGTTGAACTCACCGAGGTCGGTGCCCATCCACTCGTTGAGCTTCACCGAGATCTCGACGTGGCGGCTCTCGTCCCAGCACTGGCGGGCCATGTCGAGCTTGAGGGCGAAGGGCGCCTCGTCCTCGCCCGGGCCGACGTTGAAGTCCCAGCAGGTGCGGCCCGCGCCTTCGAGGGCCTGGATCTCGCCCATGAAGATGCCGTGCATCAGCGAGCGGGCCCCTTCGGCGGCGTTGCGCTCCTCGGGGCTGAACTTCTCGGGCTTGGTGAACGTGCCCTGCTGGCGCTGGGCGCCGATGCGGGGGTCGTTGAAGTTGTCCTCGAACCGGCTCCGGAAGAACCGGTCGTCGCGGGCGAGCTCTTCGACCGGGAGCATCTTCTTCATCGGTGTTCTCCTCCGAGGGTGTCGGGGCCGGCGATGCCGCCGGCCTTCAGGATGAGGTTCTCGAGCTGGACCCGCCGGGCCGCCGAGCGTTGCACGGCGTCGTCGGGGTCGGGGCTGGCGGCGATCAGCGACTGGATCAACAGCTCGCCGTCGCGGATGCCGTCGTACTCGTCCTTGAGGACGAAGTCCATCCAGCGTTCGTCGACGTCGGCGGCGTCGGCACCGAGGGCCCTGATGAGATAGGTGTAGGCGGTGATCTTTCTCGGGATCAGCACGCGGTAGACGCCGGTGAGGAACTCGATCGTCTGGGCCGCGTCCTTGGGCTCGAGCACGGCGTCGACGAAGGCGGCCACGTCGGCGTCCTCGATGGGCGCGGTGGTGGGCGTCTGGCCGTCGGCGTCGGCCAGCGCGTGGTGGAAGAGGAACGAGTGCCACTCGTGGTGGCGGCCGTGCCGTGCCAGCGTGGCCCGGGCGTGGGGCTCATCGATGATCGTCGAGAAGGCGGTGAGCGCCTTGGCCAGGCGGTCCTCGATGGCGGCGAAGGTGCGCAGGCGGCGGGCCGACTCCTCGGTGGTCACGATGCGGGGTAGGTCCCTCGTGTCCCAGGGGGCGAACGCGGGGCGGGTGGACTCAGGACTCACTTGGGAGCCTCCTCTTTGAGGGAGCGGACGATGCGGTGGATGAGCGCCGACCACTCCCGTTCGTCGGGACGGTCGATGCCGATCGAGGTGTAGAGCAGCGAGCCCAGGGCGAGCACGATGCCGAATCTCGTGAGGGCGTCGCTGGTGACGTCGTCGTCGACGGAGCCGTCGGCCTTGGCCCGGTCGACGATCCTGCCGACGGTCCTGAGGCGTTCGTCGACGAGCGAGCGGACGAGGGCGGCGACGTCGTCGTCCCTCCGGGCGGCGACGAAGGCCTCGATCAGCAGGCCCCGTGAGGAGGCGCCGCCGCCGGCGTCGCCGTCGAGGAGGTGGCTGCCCAGCTCGGCCAGCAGCTCGGCGGCGGTGAGCTTGGTGCGTGATGCCGCCAGGAGCGAGTCGAGCTCGTCGCCGCTGCGGGCGCCGATGGCTTCGAAGAGCAGGTCGGCCTTGCCCCGGAAGTTGGCGTAGATGGCGCCGGTGGTGAGGCCGGCCCGTCTTGCAATCTCGTGGACGCCGGCGCCGTCGTAGCCCCGTTCCCTGAACACGTCGACGGCGGCGTCGAGGAGCCGGGTCCGGGTGCTCTCCAGGGCGACGGGGCTTGTGGCCATTGCCGCCCAGAATAACGGTTGTTATCGTCCCCCGGCAAGGGGCCACCACTGGGGGCCCAGAATGGCCAGTGCCGCCACGGCCCCGGCCGCCGCGGCCCACGCCCTCATCGGTCGGAAATGGCCGCCAACGGCGCCCGATCGGGCGCCTTTGGCGGCCAAAACCGACCAACGCAGAGCGGGCAGCAGGGCCACCGCCGTCGTGAGGGTCGCCCGCCAAGGCGGCCCTCCCCCACTGACGACGGCTAGCGCGACGATGGCGGTGACGGCGGCGGTGCCGACCTCCCTCGCCGTTTGGGCGCGCTGAGTTCGAGATAGCGAAGTGATCGCGCCCAAAAGCCAGGCCAGGCCTGCCAGCGCGGGAAGGAGGGCGCCGGCGGCGGCGATGGCGACAGCCGCGGGGACCGACCTAGCAACCAAGGCCCGGGCGCGGGCCGAGGTCGCGCGGAACGGCGTAGAGGCCGCGGCGCCCAGGGCGTGGGCCAGCGCGAGGGCGGCACGGGCGGCGGCGTGTGCGAGCGCGTGGGCGGCGGCCACCATGGCGTGGGCCAGGGCGAGGGCGGCGGTAGCGAAGTGGTGTGCGAGCGCGTGGGCGGCAGCGACGAGGGCGGCGCGGGCGGCGGTGGTGGCGGTGGTGAAGGCGGAGGAGAGGGCGGTGCGGGCGCGGGCGGTGAAGGGTGGGGGGCGGGGGGTGAGGGCGCTCACGCCGGTCGGGCCGGGGAAGGGGTCGGGGAGGCCGGAGTCGATGCGTGTACACCACGGGCAGGAGCGCCGGTGGTCGGAGTACACGTGGTGGCCGCTGCGGGAGCAGGCGGCCAGGCGATCGTCGGCCCGCTCGAGGGCGGCGGCCCACTCGGCCGAGGTGGGACGGGCGGAAGGCCGGCGCACGCCGGTGGTGAAGGCCCGCCACGCCAGCTTCCGCAGCTCGGGCGGCAATACGTCGAGGGGCAGGGCGCGCGGCGGCGGCACCACCCGGGCGCCGCGGCGATAAGGGAAGTAGCCGCGACGCACCCGGGAGGCCACGTCGGGCGGCTCGCCCCGACCACGCCAGACGCCGGCGAACGGGTGGACGCCCTCCATCAGCAACTGAAAGACGAGGACGGCCACGGCGAAGTCGTCGCTTGCGGTGGTGCGGTCGGTGGTGGCCAGGTCGCGACCGTGGAGCTCGGGCGCGGTGAACTCGGGCTTGCCGACACCACCCCGCAACAGCGCGCCCGTCGAAGGGTCGCGCACCTGCATCGAGTCGCAGTCGACGAGCACGGCCAGCGCCCGCCGGTTCACCAACAGGTTGCTCTCGTTGATGTCGCCGACCACATACCCGGCGCGGTGCAGCGAGTCGACGATGGCGGCCACGTTGCGGGCCGTCCGCAACAGGTAGCGCCACGTGAACGCCGGGGCAATGGCCACGCGGGAGGCCGGGTTGTAGACCTGAAAGAGCGGCACCGTCGCGGCCAGGTCGATGCGGGGCATCAGGAACCCGTCGACCGAGCCCGAGGCCCCGACCACCAGCTCGGTCGGCCAGGCGATGGCCACGTGCCCACCGGCGTCGGTGCCAGCAGGCGGGTTGGCCAGCATCACCCGCAACTTCTGGGCCCGCTCGGCCGTCGGCCGCCGGTACAGCTTGGCCGCCAGGCCCGGCCGGCCGGCCACCTCGAACACCTCGGCCTCGCCGCCCGCCCCCAACCGGCGGGCGAACGTCAGCACGGCGAGCGAAAACCGGCCACGGCCAACGTCACGTCGTCGTCGGTCCGCTCCGCCACCCGATCGCTCCCGAGGAACGACGCCAACTCGTCGACCGAACCATCACCAGAGGCGAACGAGAACAACGGGTCGAAGAACGGAGCGTGGGGGGAACCGGTCGCCATGTCGAACGCGACCAACTGCAGGCCGTCGGTCAACGCCGCGATGCCGTCGATCCCCGCCGCCGGCACGACCCCGACGCGCAGCTCCGACTCCCACGACGCCGAGGTGAGGAAGCACGTCTCGTTGAGGTACTCGCCCCGGTCGACCGGGCACAGCACCTCGAGCGCGCCGTCGCGTCGCACGACCACGGCCCCGTCGCCGACCTGGGCGGTCACGACGGCATCGCCAGAGACGCGAGCGACCAACAACGTCGTGGCCCGGTCGCCGAGCGACGTCAGCGGGTCGTCGTCGCCGGAAGGCTCCAGCGCGGCCCGCACCGAAGCGAAGACGTCGACCAACCGCGCGCCGCACAGGTCGTCGGCCGCGCGCACCCGCAGCTCTTCCATGGCCACCGCCACCGCGATCGAAGACCCCGACGCCGCCAGCCGGGCCGAGCCGGCACCGTCGGCCACGGCCAGCAACAGCGCACCCTCGTGGACCTCGATGGCGCAGGCGTCCTGGCACTCGACGGCGCGCGCCCGGTGGCCCGCACCCGCGACCGAAGCCGCGATCGCGCCCCAGGAGCTCAGACCGCCGCCCACCCCTCCACCGATGGCAGCGCCGTCTGATCGCCCGGCTTCGAGCTCGACACCGTCCGCTGGCTCTGCGACAACCACACGAACAGCTCGACGAACTTCAGGCCTTGCAACGTCAACGGCGTGCGCACCGCGATCGAGCCGAGCACGTCGAGGTTGGCGCCCTCGACGCCGACGGTGAAGAAGGCGAGCCCGTTGGCTTCCTCGGCCGCCTTCACCCGAGCGGCCGCCCCCGACCACTCGTCGGTGGGCTCGCCGTCGGTGATGAGGAACACCCACGGCCGGTAGTACACGATGCCGTTGGCCTTGTACTGGGTCTTGCGGGCCTCGACCAGGTCGATGGCGGTGACGATGCCCGCGCCCATCGGCGTGCCCCCGCCGGCCACCAGCGAGCGGGGCTCGAACTGGCCCGCGGTCGAGAAGTCGTGGACGGTGTGCACGCCGTCGCCGCCGAAGGTCACGACCGCGACCTCGACCCGCTGCCGGGCCAACGCGTCGGCCCCGAGGTCGGCGGCGAAGGCCCGAAGCCCTTCGTTCAGCGCGTCGATCGGCCGCCCGGCCATCGACCCCGAGACGTCGAGCAGGAGCACGCAGGCGCACCGGGGCTCGGGGTTGGTGGCGAACTCGACGGACACGTCCAACTGGGTCACCCCACCATTGCACCAGCCACGCCGGGCGATTTGGGGGATGCCGGCCACCGTTGGGCGACCACCAACGCGGCCACCGGCAGGGCGACCGACAGGGCCAGCGACGACAGGTTGGCCAGCTTGTCGGCGACGTCGGGGAGGGCGCCGACGTGGGCCAGGTGATAGGCGAAGTGGGGCGCGCCCCCCACCACGGCGGCGG
>JAXDPV010000208.1:0-25034 GCA_034668185.1 Actinomycetota bacterium | reverse complement strand
TGCGGCCGGGGCTTCGTCGCGTCTCGGGCGCGTTTGGCTCGTCGCCTTGCCAGTACGATGTCGGCCATGCCTGCCCCCCCGCCGGACCCCTCTCGTCGGCGCGCCCGTCGACCGGAGTCGTCGTCCGACGGTTCGCCTCGTCGGGGGAAGCCGTCCGCCGGCGGTCGGGGTGCGAGCTCGGGCTCGAGGTCGGGTTCAGGCTCGAGGTCGGCTTCCGGCTCGAGCGGCCAAGGCCGTCCCAACCCCCGTGCCCGACGAGACCAACCCGGTCGTGACCCCGGCCCGCCCCGCGCACGAGGCGCCGCCGGCGGCGACCGGTCCTCCGGCCGCCCCGCGCCTGGTCGAGGCGGAGACCATGACAACCGAGGCCGCTCCGGCGAGCGTTCGTACGGTCGCCCTCCGGCTGGCCGTGACAGCCGAGGTGGCGCTGGCGATCGGTCGTATGGCCGGCCCTCGTCGGACCGCGACAACCGCGGCGGCGAGCGTTCCTATGGCCGGCCGGCGGCTGGCCGCGACAACCGTGGCGGCAGCGGGGACCGTTCGTACGGCCGTCCACCGGCTGGGCGCGACAACCGAAGCGGCGGGGGCGAGCGGTCCTACGGCCGGCCGTCGTCGGACCGCGACAGCCGCGGTGGCGCTGGTGAACGTTCCTACGGTCGGCCTCCGGCCGCACGAGGTGGCAACCGGGACAACCGTGGCGGCGGGGAGCGTTCGTATGGTCGTCCGCCGGCTGGCCGTGACAACCGCGGCGGTGGCGGGGAGCGGTCCTACGGCCGGCCGTCGTCGGACCGCGACAGCCGGGGTGGGGGCGAGCGTTCGTATGGTCGCCCGCCGGCCGCACGGGGCGGCGACCGCGACAACCGGGGCGGCGAGCGGTCTTATGGCCGGCCTTCGTCGGCGCGCGGGGGGGAGCGCAAGCCTCCGTACCGTGGCGGCGGTCCCGTCCCGAACGCGGAGGAGAAGCGGGCTCCGAAGCAGTGGGGGTCGTTGGCCCGCAAGGGCACGCGGCAACTGAAGGAAGAGGGCGCGGGCCCCGCGTCCCAAGCGTGGCGGGAGGCCGTGGCCAGGTCACGCACGGCCGAGGGCGCGGCCGACGCGCCCGAGCAGTGGGAGCCAGAGGTATGGGTCCGGGACGAAGACGACGTGCGGGCCGCGCCCCCGTCACGAGCGGCCCGGCGGTCCAGCCCGACCACAAACAAAGGCACGACGACGGCCAGCCCCGAACCGACCAAGCGCAAGCCCAAGAAGCTGCCGGGCCAGGTCAACAACGAGCTGTCCGAGGCAGTGTCGCCGGCCAAGGTCGCAAGGCTGCAAGAGCGCCTGGCCGACGCCACCGGCGCCTACGAACGTGACCGCTACCGCGACGCCGCCCGGATGCTCAAGCCGCTCGCCGAGCAGGCCCCGGGCGCGGCCGCGGTCAGGGAGCTCTACGGCCTGGCCCACTACCGCCTCAGCAACTGGAACGCCGCCATCACCGAGCTCGAGGCCTTCCGGGCCCTCAGCGACAGCTACGACCAGCACCCCACGCTGGCCGACTGCTACCGGGCCAAGAAGCGCTGGCGGGAAGCCGACGCCCTATGGGAAGAGCTGCGCCGGGCCAGCCCGGGCCCCGAGCTGATGGCCGAGGGCCGCATCGTCCACGCCGGCACCCTCGCCGACCGGGGCCGCATCGCCGAAGCCATCGACCTGCTCGAGAAGGCCAAGACGGAGATTCGCAAGCCCAGGCCCCACCACCTCAGAACGTGGTACGCCCTCGCCGACCTCTACGAGCGGGCGGGTGAAGTCCCCCGAGCGCGGGAGCTCTTCAAGCGGATCCTCGATTTCGACGCCGACCTCTACGACACCGCCGAACGGCTCGCCGGCATCGGTTGAGTCAGTGGGTGTGGGCCCGGACCAGTCCCGCGGCCTCCATCGAGTAATTGGTGCGCTCCTCGGCGGCGGCAATGACGTCGGGCGAATATCCCTCGGCCACGTAGTCGTCGTGGGTGTGCGAGGCGAGATGGGCGGCGACCCCGTCGACGTCGAGCCCGAGCCCGAGCCCGGCAACGGTGAGCTCGTCCCAACGATGGACCCGGCGGATCGCCTGGTCGAGCATCGAGTCGACGTCGTTGTCGATGCCGAAGTGGGCGAAGTTGATCGAGGTCACACCCCGGGCCATCAGCCGGCGCAACTGCGACACGATCAGCGAAGGGTCGATGTCGGGCGGCGGCACCGTCGGCCGCACCAGGTGCGAGTGGGGCAACGTGATGCCGACGGCGTCGCCGACGAACACGCCGCCGGTGTCGGAGTCGACGAGGCACATCAGGTGCTTGGCGTGGCCGGGCGTGTAGAGCACCTCGAGGGAGCGCCCGCGACCGAGGTCGATGCGGTCGCCCTCGTCCACGGCCCACAGGCGATCGACGGGCACGGGCATCATCGAGCCCCACATCGTCGCCATGTTCTCGGTGCCGTACACGCGGGTGGCGCTGGCGACCAGGCGCTCCGGCGATTGCAGGTGGCGTGCGCCCTGCTGGTGGACGACGACGGTGGCGTTGGGGAAGAGCGAGGCCAGCTTGCCGGCGCCGCCGCCGTGGTCGAGGTGGACGTGGGTGACCACGATCCACGCCAGGTCGGATGGACCGACGCCGAGGTCGGCCAGCGCGGCCACCACGTTGTCGAGGCTCGACTCCGGCCCGGGCTCGACCAACGTCGGCCGCTCGCCGGGGAGGAAGTAACACGACAGGTTGTGCTGCTTGCCGTGCATGAACGCGTCGATGGTGTGGACGGGCGGCGGGGTCGTCACCATCAGCAGAACCCGTCGCCGGCATAGTCGACGACCTCGCCGGCAACGAGCTCGAGGGTGGCGTAAGCCTCGTAGGCGGTGTCGAGGTTGGCGGGAACGGTGACCCCGCCGACGAGCCCGATCGGCCGGCCGCCGGCGATTGCCTCGTTGGCGGAATCGATCCACGCCCCGTCGCCTTCGAGGATGCCGGGAGCCCGCCACCGCACCACCCCATCGCGGCCACGGAGCTGGAACGACGGCGGCGGGTCGTCGGCGCCCGGCCACGGCCACGGGTGTGCGGCCACGACGGCGGCGCCCTCCAGCGGGCCGTACACGTGCGGGTACCAGCGCGAAGGCGAGCGCTCGTAACGGACCTCGGCCGACAGGCGATCGACGTCGAGCTCGAGCACCTGCATCGGACCCGACGAGGGCGAGAACCACCAGGCGACGATCTCGGCGAGCTGCTCACGGAAGCAGCAGTGGACGAAGCCATGGCGCTCGAACTGGCCACGGGCCGAGGGGTCGGCGGCGGCCGGCATCACGTGGAAGATGCGGCCCCCAGGAGAAGTTGTCACACCCCCACCGTAGAGTGCGAGCAAGGCACTTCCCCCTGCCCAACATCGAAGCGCAGTTGCAAGCAGAGAGGTGTCTGCCATGTTGAACGTCGTGGTCGTGCGCGGCAGGTTGTCGCGCGACGCCGAGGAACGGCACTTGCCGTCGTCGGGTGACCGCATCGTCGGCCTCGAGGTGACGGTGCGGAGGGATGGTGCCGAGAAGGCCGAGTCGGTGCCGGTGGTGTGGCGGAACGCACCGGCCGCGGCCGTCGCCCTGGCCGCGGGCGACGAGGTGTTGGTGATCGGCCACGTCGCCCGTCGCTTCTTCCGGGCCGGCGGGTCGACCCAGAGCCGCACCGAGGTCGTGGCCCGCACGGTCGTGCCGACCCGTCAGGGCAAGCGCATGGAGTCGGCCTTGGCCCAGGCCGCGGCCGAGCTCGAGGCCGGCACCTTGGCGCCGGCAGGCGGACGGAGGCGGTCGTCGTGAGGTGGCGGTGGTGGCGGGCCTCAGGCGATGGTGATCGACGGGTCGAGGAAGACGTCCTGCACCGCGTGCAGGAGCTCGACGCCGTCGGCCAGCGGACGCTGGAAGGCCTTGCGCCCGACGATGAGGCCGGCGCCGCCAGCCCGCTTGTTGACGACCGCGGTGCGCACGGCCTGGCCGAGGTCGCCCTCGCCCTTCGACTCGCCGCCGCTGTTGATGAGGGGGACGCGGCCCATGTAGCAGTTGACGAGCTGCCAGCGGGTGAGGTCGATGGGGTGGTCGGTCGTGAGCTCGGAGTACACGAGCTTGTCGGTCTTGCCGTAGCCGGAGAAGGCGTTGTAGCCGCCGTTGTTCTCGGGCTGCTTCTGCTTCACGATGTCGGCCTCGATAGTGGCGCCGAGGTGGTTGGCCTGGCCGGTGAGGTCGGCCGACAGGTGGTAGTCGACGCCGTCCTTCTTGAAGTCGGGGTTGCGCAGGTAGCACCACAGCACCGTGAACATCCCAAGCTGGTGCGCTTCCTCGAACGCCTGCGACACCTCCTGGATCTGGCGGGTCGCCTGCTCGGAACCGAAGTAGATCGTGGCCCCCACGCCGACCGCGCCCAGCTCGTACGCCTGTTGCACCGAGCCGAACATGACCTGGTCGAACTGGTTCGGGTACGTGAGCAGCTCGTTGTGGTTGAGCTTCACGATGAAAGGGATCTTGTGGGCATATCGCCGGGCCACGATCCCGAGGCCGCCGATGGTGGTGGCCACGGCGTTGCAACCGGCCTCGATGGCCAGCTCGACCACGTTCTTGGGGTCGAAGTAGCGCGGGTTCTTGGCGAACGACGCCGCCGCCGAGTGCTCGATGCCCTGGTCGACCGGGAGGATGGAGAGGTAGCCGGTCCCGCCCAGGCGGCCCGAGTCGTACATGAGCTGCAGGTTGCGCAGCACCGGGATCGGGCGGTCGGTGGCCGACACCACCCGGTCGACGAAGTCGGGCCCCGGGAGGACGAGGTCGTCCTTGGGGATCCCCTTGGACTCGTAGGTCAAAAGGCTCTCGGCCTCGCCGCCGAGCAGGGAGGAGATGTCCATAGTGCCCCGACCTTACCCGTGGCCCCCGCTAGGGTTGAACCCACAACAGACGTGATGTCTGAGGACAGGGGGGACAGCGTTGTCCGACACTGTGCGGGACCAGCGTTCTGGCGATGGTGGCCAGGCGCTCGAGCGGGTGGTCATCCGCTTCGCCGGCGATTCCGGCGACGGGATGCAGCTCACGGGCGATCGCTTCACGGCCACCAGCGCCCTTTTCGGTAACGACCTGGCGACGCTGCCGAACTATCCGGCGGAGATCCGGGCGCCGGCGGGCACGTTGGCGGGGGTGTCGGCCTTCCAGGTCCACATCTCCGACCACGACATCCTGACGCCGGGGGACGCGCCGAGCGTGCTCATCGCCATGAACCCGGCGGCGCTGAAGAGCGAGCTCCACGACCTCACCGCCGGGGGGACGTTGCTGGTGAACAGCGACGCCTTCGACGAGCGGGCGTTGCAGAAGGCGGGCTATCAGACGAACCCGCTCACCGACGGGAGCCTGTCGGCCTTCACCGTCTACGAGATCCCGATGACGTCGATGACGTTGGAGGCGGCCAAGCCGACCGGGGCCAAGCCGCGGGACGCCGAGCGCAGCAAGAACTTCTTCGCCCTCGGGGTGGTGTCGTGGATGTACACCCGGCCGACGGAGTCGACGGTCGCGTGGATCGAGCAACGGTTCGCCAAGAGCCCGATGGTGCGCGACGCCAACCTCTTCGCCTTCAAGGCGGGCTACAACTTCGGCGAGACGGCCGAGCTGTTCTCGGCCCAGTACCAGGTGCAACCCGCGCCGCTGACGCCGGGGCTCTACACGAACATGAGCGGCAACGTGGCCCTGGCGTGGGGGCTGATCGCCGCCGGCCACCTGGCCAAGCTGCCGGTGTTCCTGGCCAGCTACCCGATCACGCCGGCGAGCGACATCCTCCACGAGCTGTCCAAGCACAAGAACTTCGGCGTGCGCACGATGCAGGCCGAAGACGAGATCGCGGCCGCGGGGGCGGCGTTGGGCGCGGCCTTCGGTGGCCAGCTCGCGGTGACGACGACGAGCGGGCCTGGCGTCGACCTGAAGGCGGAGACCATCGGGTTGGCCATCAGCCTCGAGCTGCCGATGCTGCTGATCGACATCCAGCGCGGCGGCCCCTCGACCGGGCTGCCGACCAAGACCGAGCAGGCCGACCTGCTGCTGGCGATCTACGGCCGGCACGGCGAGTCGCCGCTGCCGATCGTGGCCGCGAGCACGCCGAGCGGGTGCTTCTTCGCCGCCATCGAAGCGGCGCGGATCGCGCTCAAGTACCGGACGCCGGTGATCCTCCTGAGCGACGGGTACCTGGCCAACGGGACCGAGCCGTGGCGGTTGCCGACGGTGGACGAGCTGCCCGACATCGGGGTGGCGTTCGCGACCGAGCCCAACGGCGACGACGGCACCACGTTCCTTCCGTACCTCCGCGACCCGCAGACGCTGGCCCGCCCGTGGGCGGTGCCGGGGACGCCGGGGCTCGAGCACCGCATCGGTGGGTTGGAGAAGGAGGACGGCAGCGGCAACATCTCCTACGACCCCGACAACCACGAGCGCATGGTCCGCCTGCGGGCGGCCAAGGTGGCCGGGATCGCCAACGACATCCCGCTGGTGGTGGTCGACGACCCCGGGGCCGACGCCGACACGCTGGTGCTTGGGTGGGGGTCGACCGAGGGGTCGATCATCGCCGCCGTGCGCAGCCTGCGGGCGCGGGGTCGCAAGGTGGCCCAGGCCCACCTCACCCACCTGAGCCCCTTCCCGTCGAACCTGGGCGAGGTGGTCAAGGGCTACCGCAAGGTGCTCGTGCCCGAGATGAACCTGGGGCAGCTCGTGAAGCTGATCAGGTCCGACTTCCTGGTCGACGCCAAGAGCTACACCAAGGTGCAAGGCCTGCCCTTCCGCACGGACGAGCTGGAAGCAGCGATCGGAGCGTTGATCGATGACTGATGTCGATGTCCCGCTGACGACCAAGAAGGACTGGTCGAGCGACCAAGAGGTGCGGTGGTGTCCGGGGTGCGGCGACTACTCGATCCTGACCGCACTGCAGATGCTGATGCCCGAGCTCGGGGTGCGGCGGGAGAACACCGTGTTCGTCTCCGGCATCGGGTGCAGCAGCCGCTTCCCCTATTACATGAACACCTACGGGATGCACTCGATCCACGGGCGGGCGCCGGCGATCGCGACCGGGCTGGCGGTGGCCAGGCCCGATCTCGACGTGTGGGTGATCACCGGCGACGGCGACGGCCTGTCGATCGGCGGCAACCACTTGATCCACGCGTTGCGGCGCAACGTGAACCTCACGATCCTGCTGTTCAACAACCAGATCTACGGGTTGACCAAGGGCCAGTACTCGCCCACGAGCGAGTTGGGGAAGGTGACGAAGTCGACGCCCTTCGGGTCGGTCGACCAACCCTTCAACCCCGTCAGCCTGGCGCTGGGCGCGGAGGCGACGTTCGTGGCCCGCACCCACGACCTCGACCGCAAGCACATGCAGGAGGTGTTCCGGCGGGCCCACGAGCACAAGGGCTCGGCGTTCGTCGAGATCTACCAGAACTGCAACGTCTTCAACGACGGGGCCTTCGACGGGATCCTGACCAAGGAACACCGCAGCGACATGCTGATCCCGTTGCGCCACGGCGAGCCCATCAGGTTCGGGGCCGAGGGCGAGAAGGGCGTCGTGCTCGACGGCCAGGGGCGGGCGCGGATCGTGGAGGTCGCCGACGTGGGGGAGGACGCCATCCTCGTCCACGACGAAGAGCGGGAGGAACCCGGCCTGGCCTTCATGCTGAGCCGGCTGGCGAGGGGGCCGTATGAACCCACGCCCATCGGCGTGTTCCGGGCCGTCGAGCACACCGACTACGGGACGGCCATGCAGCGCCAGCTCCTCGACGCCCACCAGCGGCAGGGGCCCGGTGATCTCACCACGCTGCTCGGTTCGCTGGGTACGTGGGAGGTCTGACCGAGCACGGTTCAGATCAGCGAGATCCGACTAGCCTTTTGTCCCGGATGCGTGTCCCCCGCGCCCTTGTCGCCGGCCTCCTTTCACTGTTGTGCATCGCAGGTTTCGTCGCGGCCGCGCCGCCGACGCCGGCCCAGGGGCAACTGGGTGCGGTGCGGGCCGACAAGGACGGCTGGTGGGACAGGAGCAAGGGCGGGGGCCTGCCGCTGACGTCGCCGGCGCTGCCGTTCCCGGTGTCGGCCACCGGGTTGGCCATCTCGGCGTCGAACGGCGAGCCCGAGAAGGCCGCGGCCGTGGGCATCGCCCTCGACATCGACCCGGCCCGCTTCCAACGGTTGCTGCTGAACCTGGCCGAGGTGGCCGACAACGGCGACAACGTCGGCGTGCAGGTCGCGGCCATCAGGGCGTGCCCGATCAAGACGGGCTGGGTGGGGTCGAAGGGCGCGGCGTGGCCGCCGCCTTCGCTGCCGGCCGCGTCCGAGGTGGCCTCGTGCGTGGCCGGGGCCCGCTCGACCGACGGCGTCTGGAGCTTCGACCTGACCGCCCTGGCACGAGAATGGCTGGCCGGGACGCGGGCGCCCAACGGCGTGCTGCTGGTCGAGGACGTGAGCGCGCCGGTCAGCTTCCAAGTTGTCGTGGGCGACCGGACCACGTCGGGCCTGCGGTTCTCGGTCGACGTGCTGGCCGAGGACGACCTGGCCGGGGGCGGGGGCTCGTCGTCCGACACCGGCTCGTCGGGCACGGGCGACACCAGCGGGGCCGGCAGCGCGAGCAGCAGCGACACCGTGCCAGCGGTGACGACATACGAGTACACCGCCGCCGACTCCTTCACCGTGCCCGTGGCCCAGCCGGGGTCGAACGCGACAGCGGCGGGCCCGCGGCCGACGTTGGCACCGGCGCCGCGGACCACCGCGGGCGGCACCGGGACGCTGGCCTCGCAGCGCTCGCCGTCGCTGACCGGCGGGTTGCCCCTCGCCCTCGTCCTGCTGCTGCCCCTCGGATTGGCCCTCGCCTTCCTCCTCGCCCGTGCCCTCGGCCCGGCGGGGGAGCCGGCGGCCACGACCATCGGCCGGGAGGGCCCCGTGAGCCGGGCCCTCGCCTCCCGTCACCAGGAAGGAACCCGATGAAGCGCTTCCATCCCACGCTCGCGCTGGTCGTCGCCGCGCTGTTGCTGATGACGGCGGCGTGCGGCCAGAAGAGCGGCGTCGCCCTGTCGGCCGGCGCCGGCAACGGCGCGGCCTCGACCGGAGCCGCCGGCGACAGCGGCCTCGGCGACGCCAGCGCGACCGGCGACACCGTCCCGGCGGCCGATGCCGGCACCGGCGCCACGCCGGGCGCGCCGGGCACGCCGACGGCGGGCACGGGCACCAAGACCGCGGTCACGACCAAGCCGGGTGCGACCGCCGGCGGGACAGGCGGGGCCACCGGGACGGGAACGGGCGGCACGTCCGGGGGTGGCGCGGCCGCGGCCAAGGCCGACCGCACCGGCATCGACGACGCCACCAAGACGATCACCATCGGCATCCACGCGCCGGTGACCGGGGCCGCGCCGATCGACCAGAAGACGTTCGACACCGGCAAGGACATCTACTGGAAGTTCGTCAAGGACAACGGCGGCATCATCGGCGGCTACAACGTGAAGGTCGTCTTCCGTGACGACCAGTTCAGCCCGACCGTGGCCCGGCAGAAGTGCCAGGAGATGGTCGAGAACGACAAGGTGTTCATGCTCATCGGAGCCGCGGGCGCCGACCAGATCACCTCGTGCGCCCGCTACGCCGAGTCGATCAACGTGCCCTACCTGTCGGCCGGCGTGAACACCGACGGCCTGGCCGGCCTCAAGAACTACTTCGCCGTCTCCATGACCTACGCCCAGCAGGCGCCCCTGCTGGCCGGCCTCATCAAGAACAAGCTGGCCAAGACCCGGGTCGGCCTCGCCGTGCTCGACACCCCCGACTTCGTCGACGCCAGGAAGGCGGCCATCGCCGCCGTCCAGGCCTCCGGCGGCCAGATCGTCTCCGACCAGAAGATCCCCAAGACCGCGGGCACCAACGAGACCAACGCCACCGCCACCAACCTCAAGAACGACGGCGCCGACGTGGTTTACGTCCTCACCAGCCCGACCATCTTCATCAACCTGGTCAAGTCGATCCACGCCCAGGTGAACTACGACCCCGACATGGTCGGCCCCGGCATCACCAACGGCCTCAACCTGGTGGCCCAGGTCGCGTGCCCCGACGCCGCCAAGGCCCAGTTCCTCTCGCCGTTCCCCCAGCTCGACGTGATCAAGGATCTCGACCCCGACTACCAGGTGTCCTACAACAAGTACGTCGGCCAGAACGGTGACGACATCGGCCTCGCGCTCTGGGGCATCAACAAGGTGCTGCGCCAGATGTTCGAGGCCGGCGCGACCGACGGCAAGGAGCTGAGCCGCCAGAGCTTCCTGGCCGGCATCGCCAGCGGCAAGGAGTTCAAGACCAACGTCTTCCCGCCGCTGAAGTACTCGGCCAGCAACCACTTCGGCTCGACCCAGGCCCACCTGTTGGCCGCCGAATGTACGCCGCCGAACGGCCCCCGCTTCCGCACCGCGGCGCAGTTCGCCTCGGCCTTCTAGGACGGACGTGCTCACACTGGCGGAAGGGGCGAGGACGCGCGTGGCCGAGGCCATGACCTCGCCGCGGACGTACGTGTACGCCGGCGTCGTCGGCGCCATCACCGCCGTCTTCGTCGCCCTCGGGCTGAAGCAAGCGCTCGTCCTCGGCGCCATCGGCGGTTCGGCCTACGGCCTGCTCGCCCTCGGCCTGGTACTCGTCTACAAGTCGAGCGGCGTCTTCAACTTTGCCCAGGCCGAGTTCGGCACGGTGGCCGTCTACTTCCTCTACATCTTCAAGGGCGTGCTGCCGTACCCGCTGGCCCTGCTCGGCGCCCTGGTCGTCGCCATCGTTATGGGGTTGTTGGTCGAGCGGTTGATCGTGCGCCCGCTGTTCGACGCGCCCCGGGTGACGCTGCTTGTGGCGACCGCGGGCGTCGCCCTGGCCGCCATCGGCCTCGAGTTCTGGCTGGGCGAGCCCAAGCTGCGCTCGATCACGCCGCTGTTCTCCCGGGGCGACCGCCTGGCCATTCTCGGCCAACGCATCTCCGACCAACAGATCTTCCTCGTCGTCACCCTGCTCGCCCTGGGCGTGCTGCTGGCCCTGTTCTTCAGCCGCACCAACCTCGGCCTGGCCATCCTCGGCGCCAGCCAGGAACCGGTGGCGACCGAGCTCGTCGGCATCAGCGTGCGCCGGCTGTCGTCGTTCACGTGGGGATTGGCGGCGCTGCTCGGCGGGATCGCGGGCGTGTTGTTCGTGCCCATCTCGGGCACGTTCGGCCCGGGGGCGATGACGAGCGCGGTGCTCATCCCGGCCTTCACCGCGGCCGTGCTCGGCGGGATGTCGTCGCTGCCCGGCGCCTTCCTCGGGGGCGCCATCGTCGGCGTGGCCCAGGCCGCGGCCATCAGCTACGACGGCTTCAAGTCGGTGCCGGGCAAGGGCTCGGTGGTCGTGTTCCTGCTGCTGGTCGTCGTCCTCGCCGTCCGGCCCCAAGGGCTCTTGGGGAGCAAGGCGTGAGCTCCCTCCACGACGCCGAGGTCGCGGCCGAGCGCCAGGCGGCCCAGGTCGACGAGGAGGTCCTGGCCAAGGCCAAGGCCGAGGCCCACCAGCCGGCGTTCACACCGTCGCCCGGGGGGTGGGCCGCACGCGGCCTGGTGGTGTTCGTGCTGGCGGCGATCGTGTTGTGGTGGCCACTGCACCGGCCGATGTCGGACGTGCGCCTGTTCGCCGACGCCGCCATCTTCGCCATCATCGGGCTGTCATTGAACGTGCTCCTCGGCTACACCGGCCAGATCTCCCTCGGCCACCAGGCCTTCGTGGGCATCGGCTCGTTCACCTCGGCCTACCTCGTGACGGTGCAGAAGCTGCCCTTCGTCGTTGCCATCGCCTTCGCCATGGCCATCGGCGGCCTGCAGGCACTGATCCTCGGCGGCGTGGCCCTGCGGGTGCGGGGCCTCTACTTCGCCCTGATCACGCTGTCGTACGGGACGCTGGCGTCGGACAGCCTCTTCGGCATCGCCGCCTTCACCGGCGGCGGCCAGGGCCAGCCCGCGCCGCTGCCGTCGTTCGCCGACACGCCCTACCGCTACTACTACTTCTGCCTGGTCGTGCTGGCCGCCGTCATCTGGGTCGACTACCGCATGATCAAGACCAAGGGCGGGCGGGCCCTGCTGGCCCTGCGCGAGAACCCGCGGGTGGCCGCGACCTTCGGCATCAACGTGCGGGCCTACACCCTCTACGCCTTCATCGTCGCCGGCGTCCTCGCCGGCCTGGGCGGCGCGCTGCTGGCCCACCGGCGGGAGATCGTGCAGGCCCAGGACTACGACTTCCGCCTGGCCCTCATCTTCGTGATCATGACGGTGGTCGGCGGCCTGCGCAGCCGGGTGGGCGTGGTGATCGGGTCGGCGTTCTTCGCCCTGCTGCCCTACATCATCGAGAAGGTCCACCTCGAGACCGTCTTCCGCATCCTGTCCGACCACACGCCGCTGCCGTTCCTGTCCAAGGAGGTGGCCGCCCTGGTGCTCGGGCCCCTGCTCCTGCTCCTCACGCTGACCCTGAACCCGGGCGGCATCGGCCAGCAGATCCGACCACTGACGCGATGGTTGGGCGGGCGCCGCTTCGACTTCCACGACCGGGGCGAAAAGGAGGTGCAGATCTCCGATGTCCGTGCTTGAGACGAGGGGCTGCTCCATCCGCTTCGGCGGCGTGCAGGCGGCGAGGGACGTGAGCATCCGCATCGGCGAGTGGGAGATCGTCGGCATCATCGGGCCCAACGGCGCCGGCAAGACGACGACGTTCAACATGATCACCGGCTTCTACACGCCCAACGAAGGCCAGGTGTTCTTCAAAGGTGTCGACATCACGCCGCTGCCGGTCCACGAGCGCACCGCCCTCGGCATGGGGCGCACGTTCCAGAACGTCGGCCTGGTGAAGGGCTCGACCGTGCGGGAGAACCTCAAGACGGCCCAGCACCTGCGGGCGGGCTACGGCGTGGTCGCCGGGATGGTGGGGCTGCCCCAGACGTTCCGCACCGAGACGGAGCTGGCCGAGCGCTCCGACCTCCTGCTCGACATCCTCGGCCTCGGCGACCTGGCCGACACCCGGGTCGCGGGCCTGCCCTACGGCGTGTTGAAGCGGGTCGAGGTGGCCACCGTGCTGGCCACCGACCCCGACGTGCTGCTGCTCGACGAGCCGTCGTCGGGCATGGGCCCCGAGGAGGCCCACCGGTTGGGCGACACGCTGCTCGACCTGCGCCGCGAGTTCGGCATCTCCATCGCCATGATCGAGCACCACGTGCCCCTGGTGGTGCGGGTGTGCGACTACGTCTACTGCCTGAACTTCGGCGAGCTGCTGGCCGAGGGCAAGCCCGAGGAGGTCCGCAACCACCCCGAGGTCGTGCGGGCCTACCTCGGCGAAGACCCCGAAGACGTGGTGGCGTAGACCGATGGCCCTGCTCGAGGTCAGCGACCTGCGCGTGGGTTACGGCTTCCCCGTGCTGATGGGCATCAGCTTCGCCGTCGAGGAGGGCGAGACCGCCGTGCTCTTCGGGTTGAACGGCGCCGGCAAGACGACCACGGTGGCGACCATCGCCGGCCTGCTCAAGCCCGACTCGGGATCGATCAGGTTCGACGGGAAGGAGGTGGGCGGGCGGGAGCCGGCCGACCTCGTGGGCCTCGGCATCTCGCTGTCGCCCGAAGGTCGCCGGGTGTTCCCCGGCCTGACGGTGTCGAACAACCTGCGCCTCGGCGGATGGGTGAAGCGGGCCGACGCCGCCGCCGTCGACGGGCAGCGACAACTGGTGTTCGACTACTTCCCCCGGCTGGCCGAGCGGGCCGACCAGGCCGCGGGCACGTTGTCGGGCGGCGAGCAGCAGATGCTGGCCATCGGGCGGGCGCTGATGTCGAAGCCCAAGCTGCTGCTCATCGACGAGGCCTCGCTCGGGCTGTCGCCGGCGCTGGCCAAGACGGTGTTCCAGGTGGTGAGCCGCATCAACGACAGCGGCACGACGGTGATCATCGTCGAGCAGAACATCGGCGTGCTGCCTTACGCCGACCGGGCCCTGATCATGGAGAAGGGCACGTTGATCTACCAAGGCGTGGGCGACGAGATCCAGAGCGCCAACCTCCGCGAGACCTACCTCGGGGGTGGCGAGTGAGGAGGACGGGGTGAAGATTCGTTGGAGTCAACTGGGGGGCCAGCTCGGCATCGGGTTGGCGGTGCTCGGGTTCGTGCTGCTCTTCCTCGGATGGAACGGCGCCGCCAGCTACGACCGCGTGCCGGCCCAGGTGCCGTACCTCATCTCTGGTGGCATGGCCGGGCTCGCGCTGGTCGTGTTGGGCGGCGCCGCGCTGATCGTGCAGGGCGCTCGCGAGGACCGGGCCCAGTTGCAACGCTCGATCGACGAGCTGCGGGCCGCGGTCGAACGCATCGGCTTGGCTTCGGCCAACGGCGCGGCCTATTCGCCGGTGGCGGCGGAGGCGGGCATGGTGGTGGCCGGCCCGACGACCTATCACCGGCCGACGTGCTCGCTCCTCGAGGGCCGGGGCGTGCTCCCCACCATCCCCGCATCGGAAGCGGTCGAACGTGGCCTGTCGGCGTGCCGCGCGTGCGACCCCGCCGACCTGGCCCTGCCGGTGTCCGAGCTCGGGTCTACGTCAGGTCGAGGTCGCGGAAGACGAGGCCGGTAGCCGGCTTCGGGTAGAAGAACGTCGTCTTCGGCGGCATCCGTTCGCCACCGTGGCTGATGGCGGCGATCTGGTCGACGGTGGCCGGCCGCAGGAGCACGGCCGCTTGGGCCTCGCCCTTGGCCACGGCGCCGGTGACCAGGTCCCACCCGTGTTGGAAGCGCAGGTCGTGGGGCGGCAGCGCGGCCAGGGCGACGTCGAGGCGCGACGAGTCGAGGTCGTGGCCGGCGGCTTCGACGGTGGCGGCGCGGGGGCGGAGCAACCACGTGCCTCCCGCGGTCACGAGGCCGAGGGCCCCGGCGTCGACCATGCGGGCGAGGATGGTCTCGTCGGCCGGCTCGGTCTCGAACGGTTCGAAGAACTCGGTGAGGGCGCCGAGGACGTCGAAGCCCGCGGGCAGGCCGTCGAGCAACCGGTGGATGGCCCGCACCGAGAGCTGATCGTCGGCCAGCTCGACGACGAAGGCGAGGATGGCGTCCTGCCCGCCACCGGCGCCGACCTCGGCTTGGTAGGCGAGCCCGATCTCGTAGCGGTGGTGGCCGTCGGCCACGAGGACGGGCGCGGCCGCGACCGCTTCGGTGATGGCGGCGACGACCGCGGGAGCGGTGATGGGCCACAACCGATGGTGGACGCCGTGCTCGTCGGTGGCGCGCGCGTCGGGCGGGCCCGAGGTGTCGGCCAACGACGACAGGCCCGGCGTCGGCGACAGCGCCCAGATGGGCGAGAGGTTGGCCCGCACGTGGCGGATGAGGTCGAAGCGGTCGGCCTTGTCCTTGGCCGTGGTGCGCTCGTGGGGGAGGATGCCCCGCCCCGGCGGCTCCAAGGTCAAGGCGCCGAGGATGCCCGTGGTCTGTCGGGGCCGGCCGGCTTCGTCGTGGAAGCCCATCCGGTAGGCGTAGAACGCGGGCTCGTCGTCGGCGACCAGCACCCGCTCCTCGCGCCACCGGCGCCACAGGTCGGCCGCGACCTCGTAGCGGTTGCGGCCCCCCTCCTCGGCCGGCAACTCCAGGCGCACGGCGTTGTGCTCGCTCCGGGCGACCAACGCCTCCCGGTCGGAGGGCGAGATCACGTCGTAGGGCGGGGCGATGACGTCGTCGACGTGGCCGCCCTCGGCGTTGTAACGGACACCGCGGAACGGAAGGAAGCCGGGCACGGGGTTTGACCCTACCGGCCGGGACCTAGGGTGCGAACGACGTGACCTGGCTCCTCGACCTCGACGGCGTGGTGTGGCTGGCCGACGAGCCCATCCCCGGTGCCGCCGAGGCGGTGGCGGCGCTGCGGGCCCACGGCCAGCGCACCGTCTTCGTCACCAACAACTCGTCACCGAAACTGGCCGAGTACCTGGCCAAGCTGGAGCGCTGCGGCGTACCCACCGAGGCCGACGACCTCATCACCTCGGCCCAGGCCGCGGCCTCGCTGGTGAAGCCGGGGGCCACCGCGCTCGTGTGCGCCGGGCCCGGCGTCGAGGAGGCGCTGCGGGCCCGGGGCGTCGAGACCATCAGGCGGGGCCGGGCCGACGCCGTCGTCGTGGGTTGGCATCGCGACTTCGACTTCGAGCGGTTGACCGCGGCCTTCGACGCGGTCCACGGCGGCGCGCCCCTCGTCGGCACCAACGACGACGCGACCTACCCGACGCCCGACGGCCTGCTGCCCGGTGGGGGATCGATCCTGGCCGCGGTGGCCTACGCCTCGGGCGCGACCCCGACGGTGGCGGGCAAGCCCTACGACGCCATGGTCGCCCTGGCCCGCCGGCGGGTGGACGACCCGGTGATGATGGTCGGCGACCGTCCCTCGACCGACGGCCTCTTCGCCCAACGCCTCGGCGTGCCCTTCGGCCTGGTGCTCAGCGGCGTGACCAAGGCATGGGCGCCGGAGCTCGAGCCCGCACCCACGCACGTGGCCGACGACCTGGCCGGGCTGGTGGCTCAGGCGTACGCGTAGGGCGGCGGCAGCGGGTCCTGGCGGCGGCGGGCGGCTCGCAGCACCAGGCCGACGAGCACACCGAAGACGAACCCGCCGACGTGCGCCGCCCAAGCCACGCCCGAGTTGGGATTGACGAAGAACTGCGAGACGAACCAGAAGCCGAGCAGCCACCTGGCCTCGATGTCGCGCACCCACACGAAGATCAAGAAGATCAGCGACTTGATGCGCACCCGGGGGAACAGCACGAGGTACGCGCCCATCACGCCGGCGATGGCGCCGGACGCGCCCACCAGCGGCGTCGTGCTCGACGGTTGCAGGACGATATGGGTGAGGGTCGCGAGCACGCCGGCCACGAGGTAGAAGGCGAGGTACTTCACGTGGCCCTCGACGTCCTCGATGTTGTTGCCGAACACCCAGAGGAACAGCATGTTGCCGCCGAGGTGGAGCAGGCTGCCGTGCAGGAACATCGACACGAAGATGGCCAGCCACGGGTGCTTGGTGGGGAAGACCGGGGCTTCGGTGTCGTGGCGGTGGCACTGCCCGGTCTGGATCTCGGTCGGGGTCAGCGGCTGGCCGGTGACGACCTCGCACGGGATGGCGGCCTGCTGGTAGGTGAACTCGACCTGGTGGACCTTGTCGGTGTTGGTCTGGGGGCCGAGGGCGGCGGTCTGGAGGTCGGGGTTCTGGACGAAGAAGTAGATCGCCACGCAGGCCGCGATCAGGAGCATGGTCACGATCGCCGGCCGACGGGTGGGGTTGTGGTCGACCAGCGGCAGCAGCATTGGCCCCGAACCCTACCCGTGGGCGGCCCGCCGGGTGCGAACTTTTGCAAGCGCGGGGGATGCTCCGGTAGCGTAGGCGCCATGGCTCAGAACGACACCCTGAAGCGCTACCTCGACGCCGGCGTGGCTTTCACCCAGCTCACCCGTGAGCGCGCCGAGGCCATCGTCCAGGACCTCGTGAAGAACGGTGAGGTGCAGCGCAAGCAAGCCGAGCAGGCGATCGAGCAGCTCGTCGAGCGCAGCCGCAAGAACACCGACGACCTGGTCTCGATCATCCGCCGGGAGGTTGCGGCCCAGCTCAAGAACCTCGGCCTCGAGGACCTGGCCAAGCGGGCCGGCCTGTCGACGGCCAAGCCCGCTCCCAAGGCCACGGCCAAGGCCAAGGCCGACTCGGGTGCGACCCAGACGTCGGCCCCGGTCGTGCCCGCGCCGGCCGCGGCCAAGAAGCAGGCGGCCAAGAAGGCGACCGCGGCCAAGGCCCCGGCCAAGAAGGCGGCGGCCGCGCCCAAGAAGACCGCGGCCAAGAAGACCGCGGCCAAGAAGTCGGGCTAGCCGGCCTGACCACGAGCCGCCGGCGCCTCGACGCCGAGCTCGTCCGCCGGGGCCTGGTGGCCACCCGGCAAGAGGCCCAGGAGGCCATCGCCGCCGGCCGTGTCCTGGTCGGGGGCGCACCCGCCGACAAGCCCGCCCGTCTCGTGGGGGCGGACGAACCGGTCGTCCTGAGCGGGCCGCCCCGCCGCTTCGTGGGTCGCGGCGGCGACAAGTTGGAGGCCGCCCTCGATCGCTTCGCCGTCGACGTCGAAGGCCTCACCGCCCTCGACGCCGGCGCCTCGACCGGCGGCTTCACCGATTGCCTCCTGCAACGGGGGGCGGCCCGGGTCATCGCCGTCGACGTCGGCTACGGCCAGCTCCACGAGCGGCTGCGGGCCGACCCGAGGGTGGACGTCCGCGAGCGCACCAACGTCAGGGCCCTCGCCCTCGATGCCCCCGTCGACGTGGTCGTGGCCGACCTCTCGTTCATCTCGCTGGCCACCGTCGCCCCCGCCCTGCTCGGGCCGGGGACGGTCAAACCGGGCGGCGACGCCGTCATCCTGGTCAAGCCCCAGTTCGAGGCCGGCCGGGCCGAGGTGTCGAAGGGCCGGGGCGTGGTGAGGGACCCGGCGGTGTGGCGGCGGGTGCTCGGCGAGGCCCGCTCCGCCCTAACCGGCCAGGGAGCCGCGATGATGGGGGTCATGGTCTCGCCCCTGAAGGGGGCCGACGGCAACGTCGAGTTCCTCGTCCACCTGCGCGCCTCGACGGCAGGCGACGCCGTCGACGACGCGCGGCTCGACGCCGTGGTCGCCGAGGCCGAGGGGGCCTGATGGCCATCGTGGGCATGGTCGTCCACCCCGACCGGGCCGACGCCGCCGAGCTGGCCGAGCGGGCGGGGGCGTGGCTGGCCGAGCGGGGCCACAAGGTGGGGGAGCCCGGCACCGATCCCCTCGACCTGGCCGTGAGCCTCGGCGGCGACGGCACCATGCTGCGCACCGTCGACCTGGTGAGCGGCGCGGGCGTGCCCGTCCTCGGCATCAACGTCGGCAACCTCGGCTACCTCACCGAGGTCGAACCCGCCGACTTCGAGCACGCCCTCGACCGCTTCTTCGCCGGCGACTACCGCATCGAGGAACGCATGACCCTCGACGTCGACACCGGCGGCAAGTTCCCGGCCCAGGTCGCCCTCAACGAGGCGTGGCTCGACAAGCTCCACCCCGGCCACACCGTCCACCTCCGCCTCTGCATCGCCGGCGAGCCCTTCACCACCTATGCCGCCGACGGCTTCATCGTGAGCACGCCCACGGGGTCGACGGCCTACAACCTGTCGGTGCGGGGCCCGATCGTGTCGCCCACCCTGGCGGCCATGGTGGTCAAGCCGGTGTCGCCCCACCAGCTCTTCGACTTCCCGCTCGTGCTCGGGCCTGAAGAGGACGTGCGCCTCGAAGTCCTCGCCGACCGCCCGGCCTCGCTGCTGGTAGACGGGCGGGGCGTCGGCCAGCTCGACCCCGGCGATGCGGTGACGTGCCGGCGGGGCGCGCACCCGGCCCGCCTCGTCCGCTTCGGCGGCCGCAACTTCCACTCGATCATCAAGGCCAAGTTCGGCCTGGCCGACCGCTGATGCTGGCCGAGCTGCACGTCCGCGACCTCGGCGTGATCGCCGACCTCACCTTGACCTTCGGGCCCGGCATGACCGCGCTCACGGGCGAGACCGGCGCGGGCAAGACGCTGGTGGTCGAGGCCATCGAGCTGCTGGTCGGCGGGCGGGCCGACGCCGTGCTGGTGCGGCCCGGTGCCGAGGAGGCCGAGGTCGAGGGTCGCTTCCTCGACGGCGATCGCGAGGTCGTGCTCCGCCGGATCGTGCCGGCCAGCGGCGGCCGCTCGCGGGCGTACATCGACGGTGCGATGGCGACGGTCGCGGCCCTGGCCGATGCCGGCCGGGGGTTGGTCGACCTCCACGGCCAGCATGCCCACCAGTCGTTGCTCTCGGGCGCGGTGCAGCGGGCCGCGCTCGATGCCTATGCGTCGATCGACCTGGGCCCGCTGCGGTCTGCTCGCCTGCGGGTGCGGGAGGTCGACGAGGCCCTGGCCGGGTTGGGCGGCGACGCCCGCAGCCGGGCGCGCGAGGTCGACCTGCTCACGTTCCAGGTGGCCGAGCTCGACGCCGCCGCCATCGACGATGCCGACGAGGACGCCAAGCTCGAAGCCGAGGAGGACCGGCTCGCGGATGCCGACGCCGCGCGCGATGCCGCCGGTTTGGCCCACGAGGCGCTGGCCGGCGACGGGGGCGCGGCCGACCTCGTGGCCGGCGCGCTCTCGGCCATCGCCGGCCGGCCCGCGCTGGCCGCCTTCGACGCGCGGCTGCGCTCGTTGCAGGCCGAGCTCTCCGAGGTCGCCAGCGAGCTGCGCGAAGAGGGCGAAGGCCTGGAGGACGACCCCGAGCGGTTGGCCGAGTTGCGGGTCCGCCGCCAACTGCTGCGCGACCTCCGCCGGAAGTACGGCGACACCCTGGCCGACGTGGTCGCCTTCGCCGGCACGGCCAGGGCCCGCCTCGACGAGCTGGCGTCCCACGAGCAACGGGTGGCCGAGCTCGAAGCCGAGCGGGCGCTGGCCGAACAGCGCGCCGGCGAGGCCGCGGCCAAGGTCGCGGCCGCGAGGCGCAAGGCCGCGCCCAAGCTGGCCAAGGCCATCGAGGCCAACCTGCGCGAGCTGGCCCTGCCCCGGGCCCGTATCGAGGTCGAGGTCGGGGGCGACGACCCTGCCGACGACGTCGCCATCCTCTTCTCGGCCAACCACGGCGAGCCCGCGCTGCCGCTCACCAAGGTCGCCTCGGGCGGCGAGCTGGCCCGCACGATGTTGGCGGCCCGGCTCGTGCTCACCGACGCGCCGCCGACGCTGGTGTTCGACGAGGTCGACGCCGGCATCGGTGGCACCGCGGCGGTGTCGGTGGGGAAGGCGCTGGCGGCGCTGGCCGGCGAAGGTCACCAGGTACTCGTCGTCACCCACCTGCCCCACGTGGCCGCGTTCGCCGATTCGCAGATCGCGGTGCGCAAGGACGAGGTCAAGGGCCGCACCGTCGCCGGCGCGGTCGTGCTCGACGGCGGCGAGCGGGTGGTCGAGCTGTCGCGGATGCTCTCCGGCCAACCCGAGAGCGCCACCGCGCGCGACCACGCCGAAGAGCTGCTGGCCTCGGCGGCCAAGGCGCGGGGCCGGTGAACGTGCTCCGCCGTTCCGAGTCGCTCGAAGGCGTCGTCGGCCCGGCGCGCGTCGACCACCGCACCAAGAACCTCATCAAACGACTGCAGCCAGGCGACATCGCCGTGGTCGACCACGAAGACCTCGACCGGGTCGCGGCCGAGGGCCTGATCGAGGCCCGGATCGGCGGTGTGGTCAACGCCGCCCGGTCGATCTCCGGCCGGTACCCGAACGTGGGCCCGCTGTTGTTGGCCGCGGCCGGCATCGCGTTGCTCGACGGCGTGGGCAACGACGTGATGGCGGCCATCGGCGAGGGCCAGCTCGTGCGCATCGACGGCGGCGAGCTCTGGGTGGGCCCGGCGCTGGTCGCGTCGGGCGAGCGCCAGACCCTGCAGTCGCTCGAGGAGGCCTACGAGGCGGCCAAGGTCACCATGGGCGACGAGCTCGAGCGCTTCGCCGAGAACACCCTCGAGTACATGCGCCGCGAGCGCAACTTCATCCTCGACGACATGAAGCTTCCCGACATCGACGTCGAGATGTCGGGGCGCCAGGTGCTGATCGTGGTGCGGGGCCACGACTACAAGGACGACCTCAACGCCCTGCGCGGCACCTACGTGCCCGAGGTCAAGCCCGTGCTCATCGGCGTCGACGGCGGGGCCGACGCCCTGCTCGAAGCCGGGCTGCGGCCCGACATCATCATCGGCGACTTCGACTCGGTGTCGAACGCCGCCCTCCGTTGCGGCGCGCAGCTCGTCGTACACGCCTACCCGGGCGGCAAGGCGCCGGGGGCCGAGCGGTTGGAGGAGGCGGGGGTCGCCTACACCGTCTTCGAGGCCGGTGGCACCAGCGAGGACATCGCCATGCTCCTCGCCTACGAGAAGCAGGCCCGCCTGATCGTGGCCGTCGGCACCCACGCGTCGATGGTCGAGTTCCTCGACAAGGGGCGGGCGGGCATGGCCTCGACGTTCCTCACCCGGCTGAAGGTCGGGCCGCTGCTGGTCGACGCCAAGGGCGTGAGCCGGCTGTACGAGAGCCGGCTGCGCAAGCGCGACCTCGTCCTCTTCCTGCTGGCCGCGATCACCGTCTTCGCCGTCATCGTGCTCATCGTCGTGCCCCAGGTCTTCCTCGACAGCACCCGCCTCTACCTGCAAGACCTGTGGGACTCACTCGTCCGCTGACCGATGATCAACTTCCGCTTCCACCTCGTCTCGCTCACCGCCGTGTTCCTCGCGCTGGCCGCCGGCATCACCATCGGCGCCGGCGTGGTCGACCGGGCCACCGTCGCCCAGATCGAGCGCCAGCTCCAGCAGGTCGAGGCCAACCGCAAGACCACCCGGGCCGAGAACGACCAGCTCTCCGGCGACCTGTCCAACTGGGGCACGTTCAGCGAGCAGGCCGGCGACCGGCTGGTCGAAGGACGGTTGACGGGCGCGGGCCTCTTCCTCATCGCCAGCTCGGGGCTCGACCGGGGCGTGGTGAACGGCCTGCGGGGCACGCTGACGTCGGCCGGCGCCAACCTCGAAGGCACCCTTTGGCTGACCGGGCGGTGGAACCTCACCGAGGCGGCCGACGCCCAGAAGATGGCCGAGATCGTCGGTGGCATCGCCACCGCCCGGCCTTCCGACCTGCGCGACGCCGCCCTCGGCCGGTTGGTGGCCGCGTGGCAGACGGGCGACGGCGGCACGGTGGTCACCAGCCTGCGCGACGCCGGCTTCGTCGAGTTCGAGGCGCCGGCGGTCCCGGTGGCCCCGCTGGCCGAGTTGCCGGTTGCCGACACCACCTTCGTCGTGGTGTCGGGCGACCCCGCCGACGCGCCCCCCGCCGACGTGGCCACGCCGCTGGTCGCCCGCTTGGCCGCGGCCAACCTGCGGGTGCTGGCGGCCCAACCGACCCGGCCGCCGTCGTCGGCCAAGCCGCCCGCGGGCCAGCCCCTCGCGCCGGAGTTCGTGGCCGCGCTGCGGGACAACAGCCAGGTGGCCTCGCGCATCTCGACCATCGACAACGTCGAGGACTACCGCGGCCGGGTCGCGGCGGTGCTGGCCCTGCGCGACCTGCGGGACGGGCACACCGGCCACTACGGCTTCGGCGCCGGCGTGCGCCTGTTGCCGGAACCACGGTCGTGAACGTCGTCGCCGTCGTCCCTGCCCTCGACCGGGCCGACTCGATCGGGGCGACGGTGGGCGCGCTGTTGGGGTTGCCCGAGGTCGACGGAGTGGTGGTGGTCGACGACGGTTCCCGCGACGCCACCACCGAGGTGGCCAGGGCCGCAGGTGCCACGGTCGTGCGTTTGGGCCGCAACCGGGGGAAGGGCGCGGCCGTGGCCGCGGGCGTGGCCGCGGCTTCGTCGGCCGACGTGTACCTCTTGATCGACGCCGACCTGGGGACGACCGCGGGGCTGGCGGAGTCGTTGCTCGGGCCGGTGTTGGCCGGCGAGACCGACATGACGGTGGCGGTGTTGCCGAGCGCGGGCCGGCGTGGCGGCTTCGGTTCGGTGCGGCGGCTGGCGGCGTCGGGGATCGAGCGGGCGTCGGGGTTCGTCCCCCGTGCGCCGTTGTCCGGCCAGCGGGCGGTGCGGGGGCCATTGCTGCGGTCGTTGGCGTTGGCCGACCGCTTCGGCCTCGAGGTCGGCCTGACCGTCGACGCCGTGCGGGCCGGGGCCCGGGTGGTCGAGGTCGACGTGGCCATGGAGCACCGCCACACGGGGCGGCGCCTCGCCGGCTTCCGCCATCGCGCCGGTCAGGGCGTCGACATCGTGCGGGCGTTGTGGCCCCGTCTCGTCCCGGCGCGGTCGCGGGCGGCCGCCATCGTCGGGCTGTTCGTGCTGGCTTCGGTGTGGGCGCTTTGGTCGGGCGGCAGGACCGAACCACGGAGCGTCGCCGCGGTGGGGGGCGCGTCGAAGGTCGTGGTGTTCGGCGTGCCCGGCTTGTCGTGGGACGACGTCGGCACCGGCCGTCTGCCGGCCCTCGACGCGCTGGTGGCGCGGGGCGCGGTGGCCGCGACCAACGTGCGCACGCGGTCGCGCGTGCCGAGCTCGGCCGAGGGCTACGCCACCTTGGGCGCGGGCACGCGGGTCGCGGCGGCCACGAGCGAAGCCGGGGCGGCCTACGACGCCGACACCGAGCTCGAAGGGGGCTCCGCGGCCGAGGCCATGGCCAGGCGGACGGGCGGCGCGCCCGCCGGCGACGTCGTCGTCCTCGGCTCGGTGGCGACGCAGAAGCGCAACGACGGCGCCTTCCTCACCTCGCGACCTGGCGCCCTCGGCGAGGCCCTGCAACGCGCCGGCAAGCGGACCGCGGTGGTCAACAACGCCGACCGCGGTACCGATGTCGCCCGGCCGGCGGCGGCGGCGGTCATGGACTCGACGGGCTCGGTCGACGCCGGCGAGGTCGGCACCGACCTGTTGCGTCGCGACGGGCGCGCGCCCTTCGGCTTCCGCGCCGACCCCGAGCGCGTGATCAGCGAGCTGGATGCGGCCCTGGCCACCGCCGACGTGGTGGTGGTCGACCCCGGCGACCTCGATCGTGCCGCCGCCTTCGCCCCGCTGGCGGCCACGCCCGCCGAGGTCGCCGCTCGCCAGCGGGCCATGGCCTCGACCGACGCGTTGCTCGGGCGGGTGGCCGGGTCGTTGCCCGCGGGCGCACGGTTGCTGGTCGTGTCGGTGGCCCCGCCCGGAGGCGAGTGGCACCTCACGCCGACGGTGTTGGTGGGCGAAGGCGTGCCCCACGGCTACCTGCACTCGCCGTCGACCCGCCGGCCCGGCGTCATCACCCTCACCGACCTGGCGCCCACCGTGCTGGCCGCGCTCGGCGTGCCCACCCCCGACGGCATGGTCGGCCACCCGCTGCGCTACCGGCCAGGCCCGGTCGACGTCGGCTCCTTCGCCCACCTCGACCGCGACGCCGTCTACCGCGAGAAAATCTACTTCCCCCTGACCCTGACGTTCATCGTCCTCCAGGCCCTCCTCTACCTCTTCTGTTTGGGAAGCGT
>JAXDPV010000207.1:0-8557 GCA_034668185.1 Actinomycetota bacterium | reverse complement strand
GTCTCGACCGGCCTGCGGGCGGTCGCCGGCATCGTGGCCGACAGGGTGCGCGACAACCGCGTGCTGGTGGTCGCCGGCTACACCGTCTCCTCGCTCGCCAAGCCGCTGCTCGCCCTCGCGCCCGGCTGGGGAATGGTGGCGGCGCTGCGGGTGACCGACCGCGTGGGCAAGGCCTTCCGTGGCGTGCCGCGCGACGTGATGATCGCCGACGCCGTCCCGGCCGAGAAACGCGGCCAGGCCTTCGGCTACCACCGCTCGATGGACACCGCCGGCGCGGTCATCGGCCCGCTGATCGCGCTCGTCCTCCTGGCCGTCGTCGGCGAGAACCACTTGCGGACCGTGTTCCTCGTGGCCTTCGTCCCGGGCATCGCCACCGTCGCCCTCGTCCTCACCCTCCCCCGCAACCGCCGGCCGCCGGCGTCGGTGTCGGTGTCGGCGGCCAAGCTCACGGGCCCGCCGCTGCCGTGGCGCGGCCAGTTCGGCTACTTCGTGGCCGCGGTGGCGATCTTCAGCCTCGGCAACTCCTCCGACGTGTTCCTGCTGCTGCGGGCCAAGGACCTCGGCCTCAGCACCTCACAGGTCGTGCTGGCCTTCGCCCTCTTCAACCTGGTGAACGCGCTGGCCAGCCGGGCCGCGGGCAAGCGGGCCGACCGCATCGGCAAGCTGCCCGTCTTCCGAAGCGGGCTGGCGGTGTTCGCCGCCGTCTACCTCGGCTTCGCGGTGGCGCCGTCGAGTGCGTTCGTCTGGCCGTTGCTGGCGGTCTACGGGATCTACGTCGCCCTCACCGACGGCGTGGGCCGGGCGCTGGTCGTCGACCTCGTGCCCGCCGAGATCCGGGGCAAGGCCCTCGGCGTGTCGCAAGCGGTGACCGGGAGCGCCGTGCTGGTCGCCGGCATCGTCGCCGGCCTGCTGTGGGACCAGGTGTCGCATTCGGCGCCGTTCGTCGTCGGCGCCGGCGCGGCGGTGGTCGCCTTCGCCATGGCCCTGCGGCGGCCGTCGCTCAGGAGCGGGGCACCAGCGGTGCCTGGTAGCGGTAGAGCAGGTCGCCGTCGCTGACGTAATAGGCCGGCGGGTTTCCGACCCGGAGGATGACGTCGGCCCGCTCGGCCAGCTTGGCCAGGGTGGCGGGCTCGGGCACGTCGACCACGGGCCGGTTCCCCGGCTCGACCGCCCGCACGGTGACGATACGGGCCTGGTAGTCGCGCTCGAGCTCGTCGCCCTCGGCCGTGGAGGGCCGGCGGCGGCGGAGGAGGGAAGCGACGGCGAGGCCGGCGATGGAGATCGCGAGGGTCGCGAGCGACACCGGCCTGGCCGCGCCCACCGGGACGCTCCGGCCGAGTACGGACACGCTGGAGGCCACGCTGACGGCCGGGACCGAGACGCTGTGGGCCTCGACCGGGTGGCGGGCGGCGTCGGTGCTCGACGCCGAGGCCAGCGCGAGCCGGCGGCCGTCGAGGGTGAAGGTCAGAACGGGGTGGACGTCGTCGGCGATGGGCCGGCCGGCCACCTTGCCCTCGACCCGGAGCTCGGGCGTGACCGTGATAGTGGCGTCGTTGCCGGCGGTACCGGTGGCCGCCCGGATCTGTTGGAGCAGCGCCACCATGGCGGCGCCGTCGAGGTGGCCCGACAACGTGAGCTTGTCGCCGGTCAGGGGTGCGTCGGCTGCGAGCTCGAGCTCGCGCCTGATGCCGTCGGTGGTGACGAGCGTGGCCACGAGCCGGCCGTGGCCCGACACCGCCACCAGGCTGTTGGCCGGCCCGTCGAAGCGGTAGGCGTAGGCCACGTCGACCGCGCCGGCGACGTTCAAGAAGATGGGTTCACCGGTGTCGACCCGACCGTCGGGGTACACCGGCGAGGGCTCCACGTCGGCGCCGTAGGTGAAGGTGCCGTCGTGGCGATAGGTCAGGCTGCGCCCGCCTTCGGTGTGGACCGGCGCGGCGAAGGCCACCACGCACAGCACCATCCCGGTGGCGACGCCGAAGCCGGCGATCCAACGGCCGTCGTAGGACGGCGAGCCCGGCCGTGCGGTCCGTGCGGACCGGACGGCCCGTGTCGGCCGGGGCCCGGCCACGGCCCGACCGCCGGCCAGCGTCGCGATCACGACGAGGGCGCCGAGGACGCCGAGCCCGGCCGGGGTGAGGACGCGGCGCACGGCCCGGCCGCCGCCGGGAACGTGGAGCCACTTGCGCCCGACGATGTCGGCCTTGGCCGGCTGGTCGGGGTCGAGGAAGCTGTTGTTGTCGCCCTGCATGACGAAGGCGCCCTCGTTGCCACCGACGATGCGGTGGAGGACGGTCGTCTGCAGTTCCTTGCTGCGGTAAGCGACGGCGTCGCCTTTGTCGTAGCTGGGCTGCGACCGGACGAGGACGAGGTCGCCCTGGTGGAGCATCGGCTCCATGCTCGAGCCGGCAGTGATGAGGTACGTGACCCGCCCACCGAACTGGCGGGGGGCGAACAGGATTGCAGCGAGGGCGACAACCGTCACCGCGACTCCTATCCGCAACCACCGCCAGCTCGTTGTGCGCATCGTGTTGGCCTATTAGCTCGCGATGAGGGCGAACTTGTCGGTGTTGGCGACAAACTCGTCGACGGTGCAGCTATAGGTCGTGTCGTCGGTCCCGGAGGCGTAGGTGCCGGAGCCCGAGCAGGTCGCGGGGTTGGCATCGTTGAACGCGATCTGGATGGTCTGGCCCGTGGTGTCACCGGTGAGAACGAGGCCGACCGAGGTGACCTTGTCCTTGGGGGCGTTGAGGCCGTAGTTGACCTGCTCGGCGGTGACGCCGGTGATCGTCTGCGAGCCGTAGCCACGGACGACGCTGGCGGCGGGGAGGGTGTTGCTGGCGGTGAAGGCCGAGCCGGCCAGGCCGGCGAGGCCGGCGATGAAGGCGGCGCCGGCGATGGCGCGGTTGCGGGTGGAGCGACGGCTGGTCATTGGGTTCCTTTTGGTTGGGTCCGGCGGGGGCACCGGGTGATGAGAATGTTTTCGGCCCCCGGGCCGGAGACAAAAGAACCATTTGGGCAGATGACTTCGACTGTCGGTTGATCCCGGGGCGCCGCCGAACCATGCCCTCCACCACCCGATGTGACGGTGACACTTTGGCTCTGCCTTTTTGGGCCGTATGACGCAAGTCTGGCCGGCCTCGTGCCGATATCCCTTGATAGACAGACGAGTCTGTTTACCAAGGTTGGGGGACGATCGAAGGGATCTCGACACATGGCCGCCGACACCACAATCCGCATCCTCCTCGTCGGTCATGAACCCTCGACCGCGAGCCAATTAGCTGCGGTCCTGGGCGAAGGCTTCGACGTCGAGCACGTGGCCACGGGCGCCGAGGCGATCGAGCGGGCCAACCAAGGACGGCCCCAGGTGGTCGTGCTCGCCGCCGACCTCCCCGACGCCCGTGGCGTCGACGTGCTCGCCGAGCTCAAGGCCAGCGACGACGACCAGGTGGTGGAGGCCCGGGTGCTGATGACGGCGGCTTCGGCCGCCGATGCCGACCGGACCCGGGCCGCGCTCGAGGGTGCGCTCGACTACGTGGTGATGCCGGTCGCTCCCCGCGAGCTGGCCAGGCGCATCCGCGTCTGCCTGGAAGCCGGCCCCGAGCGTGAGGTCCGGCGCCGGACCCAGGTCGCCGCCCTCCAGGAGATGGCGTCGGCGGAGACCGGCGCCAACGGGAGCAACGACGAGGCCGAGGTCACCGGCGGGATCTTGACGGGAACGGTCGGGGCGCTCACGCCCCGCCAGCAACAGATCGTGGCCGTGATCGGCGAGACCGACACCATGGCCGAGGCCGCCAAGCGGCTCCAGATCAGCCCAAGCGCGCTCTACGCCCGGGTGAAGGCCATCAGCAGCCGCCTCGGCCTGTCAGGCCCAGCGGCCCTGACCGCGTTCGCCCGGCGCTACGACGCCCTCGACGCCAGCCGGGAGGCGATCTTCGGCGTCGACCGCCAGGGGCGTTTCCGCTTCGTCAACCAGAAGGCGGCCGAGCTGTTCGGTCTCGACCGCCGGGAGATCGTCGGCCACGACGCCCACGCCCTCATCCACCACAGCCGGGCCGACGGAACGCCCTACCCCATCCAGGACTGCCCGCTGAGCCAGGCCCTCGCCGCCGGCCGGCCGCGCGCGGTGGAGAAGGACGTCTTCTGGCGGCGCGACGGACGGCGCGTGTTCGCGTCCTACACCGTGGCCCCGTCTGCCGACGGTGAAGACCTGGCCGTCGTGACCGTGCACGACCTGTCGAGTGGCGTCGAGGCCGCCGACGAGATCCTCGTCAGCCACGCCAGCCTCTCGCTGGCGGTCGAGGCCGCCGGCATCGTCACCTTCCGGATCGACGTGGCCACCGGCCTGATCGCGATCTCGGAGAACTTCGAAGCATTGGTCGGGATCGAGCCCGGCTCGATGAGCGGCCGCCACGACGACTTCGTCGCCCTCGTCCACCCGGACGACCGCCACAAGGTCGACTTCGACGCCGTGCGCAACATGATCCCCGGCACCCTGGCCGAGGTCGACTTCCGGCTGCGACCGCCGGAAGGCGGGCGCGAGCGCCGCCTCTTCGGCCGGGCCCGCGTGCTCCCCGACCTCCAGGGCCGGCCCGGGATGGTCGTCGGCGTGGCCGCCGACATCACCGACCAGTGGGAGGCCGATGAGGTCCACCGGCTGCTCATCGAAGCGACGACCGATGCCTTCGTGGGCATCGACGACGCCGGCCTGATCACCGAGTGGAACGACGCCGCCGCCGAGATGTTCGGCGTGCCCCGCAGCGAGGCCATGGGCGTGTCGATGGAAGAGCTCATCATGCCGGCGCGCTACCGCGACGCCCACGGCCGTGCCATCGAGCGGCTGGCGTCGAACGGGGGCGCGGCCGTGTCGAGGAGCTCGGTCGAGCTGTGGGCCATGCGGTCCAACGGCGTGGAGTTCCCGGTCGAGATCAGCTTCACCGCCGTGCCCGTCGGCGGGCGCATGGCGTTCCGCGCCTTCATGCGCGACATCTCCGAGCGCAAGGCCTTCGAGGCCACGTTGATGGAGCAGGCGCTGCACGACCACCTCACCGGCCTCCCCAACCGCGCGCTGCTGGCCGACCGGCTCGAACGCAACATCGAGCGGCTGCGCGACCACGGCCGCCCGCTGGCCGTGTTGTTCGCCGACGTCGATCGCTTCAAGGTCGTCAACGACAGCCTCGGCCACCACGCCGGCGACGCCGTGCTGCGGGAGATCGCGGCCCGGCTCCAGCAGGTGGTCAAGCCGACCGACACCGTTGCCCGCTTCGGCGGCGATTCCTTCGTCGTGGTCTACGACGCCGACGACGAGACCGACGCCCTCTCGGTCGCGCAGCAGATGCTGCAAGCCGTGAGCCATCCGATGGCGGTCGACGGGCGCGAGCTACGGCCGACCGTGAGCATCGGGATGGTGATCACCACCGACGCCGGCTACCGCGCCGACGACATGCTGCGCGACGCCGACGCCGCCGCCTACCGGGCCAAGGAGCAGGGCCGCGACCGTGTCGAGCTGTTCCACGAGAACATGCGCGCCGGGGCCGTGGCCCGCCTCGACCTCGAGGGCGCGCTCCGCGTCGCCATCGAGCGCGACGAGCTGCGGGTCCACTACCAACCGGTGATCGACCTGGCCACCGGCCGCATCGACGGCTTCGAAGCCCTGGTCAGGTGGCAACACCCGACCAAGGGCCTGGTACCGCCGGTCGAGTTCATCCCCATCGCCGAGGAGACGGGGCTGATCGTTCCCCTGGGCGAGTTCGTGTTGCGGACGGCCTGCGCCCAGGTCGCCGAATGGACGAGAACCGCCGGCCGGCGCTTCACGCTGGCCGTCAACCTCTCGGGGCGCCAGCTCATGCAGCCCGACCTTCCCGACCTGGTGGCCGAGGTCGTGGCCGAGACCGGCATCGCGCCCCACGACCTCTGGCTGGAGATGACCGAGAGCGTGCTGATGGAAGGCGCGGCCGCCGACGCCGTGGCCCACATCGCCGGCCTCGGGGTCCAGCTCGCGGTCGACGACTTCGGCACCGGCTACTCGTCGCTCGTCTACCTCCGCCGCTTCCCGGTCAGCCTGTTGAAGCTCGACCGGACGTTCGTGTCGGGCGTCGGCTCCGACCTGCAGGACACCGCCATCGTCGAGGCCGTCATCGGCCTGGCCAAGGCCCTCGGGCTGCGGGCGTTGGCCGAAGGGGTCGAGCTTCCCGAGCAACGCGACGTGCTCCAGTCGATGGGGTGCGACCTCGCCCAGGGCTACCTGTGGTCGCCGGCGTTGCCCGCCGAGGAGGTCGAGGCCACGCTGCTGGCCGCCAGCCTCGACCTCCAGCCGGCCGGTGACCACGTGCGATAGCCCGAAGGGGCTACAGCGATCGGCCGGTTCGGCCGAAAGACCTCCATGGCCCCTCTCGGCGAGGAACCGACGTTCCGGGTCGTCCTGGTCGATTCGGACGAGGACGTGCGGGCGTTGCTCGAAGTCATCCTGGCGTTCGCGCCGCGCTTTCAGGTCGTCGGCGCCGCCGGCGACGGCCACGAGGGGGTCGGCCTGGTCCGGCGGTTGGCGCCCGACGTCGTCGCCATGAACCTCGAGCTGCCCGACCTCGATGCCCTCGACGCCATCAGCCTCATCCGCCAGGACGCGCCCGACACCAAGATCGTGGTGTTCTCCTCCGTGCCCGACCCCATCACCCTGGTCGAGGTCGTGCGCCGCGGCGCCGACGCCTATGTCGACAAGGAGAACGCCTGGTCGGAGCTCATCCCGACGATGTCGTCGGTCTGCGAGAGCCTCGTCACCGGCTGACGGCAAGCGGCCGTTTCGGGCGCGGGACCGCAGGAGTGACTAGAGCGTACGGGCAGAGGCAGAATGCCGCGGACGGGCCATGGCTGTCCGTGACCACGATCGGGATACTGGCTTCACACACCAGCGCCTGAGAGGTCCCGTCATGGTCGCTCGCTCCAGATTCTCCTTCTCCAAGCTGGCCTTCGCGGTCGCCGGCGCGCTGGCCCTCGTGGTCGGAACCGACGCCGCCGGCGCCGTCCTCCCGGCTCCCCCGCCCGACCCGCCGGTGCGGGTGATCGTCCAGCTCTGGGACGGGCTCGACGCCGCCCCCCGCACCGCGGTGGCCAACCTCGGCGGCGCCGTCACCGGCAACCTCGCCGTCGTCAACGGCTTCTCGGCCACGCTGCCGTCGAGCGCGGTCGCCTCCCTCGCCGCCAACCCCGGCGTACGGGTCGTCAGCCTCGACGCCCCCGTGCTCACCCAGGGGACGATGGCCGACGGCGGTGCGCCCTCCGTCTACCGCGAGGTCGTCAGGGCCGACGCCGCCAGCGCCGCCGGCCGCCGGGGTGCGGGCGTCACCGTCGCCGTCATCGACACCGGCATCGCCCCGACGGGGCCGCTGGCCGATCGCCTCCTCACCGTCGACGGCGGGGCCCAGTGCGTCAACCTCTCGCCCGAGCCGGGCTGCGCCGACTCCTACGGCCACGGCACCTTCATCGCCGGGCTCGTGAACGGCGTCGCCCCCGACGCCAACCTCCTTGCCCTCAAGCTCTCCGGCCGCGACGGCACCTCCGACGTGAGCCGCCTGCTCACCGCCATCGACTGGGTGCTGGTCAACAAGGACCGCTACAACGTCAAGGTCGTCAACCTCTCGGTGCGCACGTACTCGCCCCTGAGCTATCGCACCGACCCGGTCAACCTCGCCGTCGAGCGGCTGTGGGCCGCCGGCGTTCTCGTGAGCGTCTCGGCCGGCAACCAGGGACCGGGGGCGAGCAGCATCGCCAAGCCGGCCGACGACCCGTGGGTCGTCACCACCGGCTCGATCGACGACCACGGAACCGTCTCGCTGGCCGACGACGCCGTTTCCGACTTCTCGTCCCGCGGCCCGAGCATCCCCGACGGCGTGGCCAAGCCCGACGTTGTCGTCCCCGGCCGCAGCCTGGTCTCGCTGCGTTCGCCCGGGAGCGAAGCCGACCTGCGCCACCCGTACTTCGTCGATGCCACCCAGCGCCGGGGCAGCGGCACGTCGTTCTCGACCGGGATCACCAGCGGCGCCGCCGCCGTGCTGCTGGCCGCCGACCCGACCGCGACCAACGACCGGGTGAAGTTCGCCCTGATGTCGTCCGGCCGGGCCGTGCCTGGCGCCGATGCCAGCGCGGCCGGCTCCGGCGTGTTCGACCTCGAGGCCGCGGCCGGCGCCCCCCCGGGCGAAGCCAACAAGCAACGGTTCCACCCGCTGTTCTGGCCACTGCGTGGGCCGACATCGCTCACCGACGTGGCCGGGTCGCTGTTCGAGCCGGCGTGGTGGCAGGGCTCGAACTGGCAGGGCTCCAATTGGCAGGGCTCCAACTGGCAGGGCTCCAACTGGCAAGGCTCCAACTGGCAAGGCTCCAACTGGCAGGGCAGCAACTGGCAAGGCTCGAACTGGCAGGGTTCGAACTGGCAGGGTTCGAACTGGCAGGGGTCGAATTGGCAGGGCAGCAACTGGCAAGCCTCCTACTGGAGCTGACGTGAGCGCTGGGCGGGAGATCCCGCGCTCGGTTCACCTCCTCACCGCTGCACTGGCGGGGGGGG
>JAXDPV010000206.1:0-16089 GCA_034668185.1 Actinomycetota bacterium | reverse complement strand
CGGGTTCCCGCTGCTGGCCGACGAGGATCACGCCGTCGCCGAGGCTTACGGAGTTTGGGCCGAGAAGTCGATGTACGGCAAGAAGTACATGGGCATCGTCAGGTCGGCGTTCCTGATCGACGAGAAGGGCAAGATCGCCGAGGCCTGGTACAAGGTGTCGCCCAAGGACACCGCCGCCAACCTGCTCGAGGCCCTGGCGTAGCCGAGCCACGCCGGGGCAATGGCGCAAAAGCAGGCACAACGCTCACCCAACTTTGGCCAGCAAGGTGAGTGGGGGAGCGAACGCAGGCTTACCCTCGTGGGCATGGCCAACGCCCGAGCCGCCAAGCCCACCACGCCGCCGCCCCGCAAAGTCGAGGCCCTCCTCCAGCAGCTCTGGGACGACAAGGGCACCGACCTCCTCCTGACCGCAGGCGCACCGCCGCTGGGCCGCATCGACGGCGAGCTGCTGCCGATGGAGGGCGAGCCGCTGGCGCCAGAAGAAGTCCTCGCCCTGGTCGAGCAAACGCTGCCGCCACCGCTGTTCAAGCGCCTCGCCCAGGAGAAAGAAGTCGACTTCTCCTTCACCTTCGGCGACCTGGCCAGGTTCCGGGGCAGCGCCTTCCACCAACGGGGGTCGGTCTCGATGACCCTGAGGCTCATCCCCCTGCAGATCCCCGGCTTCGACGACCTCGGCCTCCCCAAGATCGTCGAGGACCTCGTCACCAGGCCCTCAGGGCTCGTGCTCGTCACCGGCCCCACCGGGTCGGGCAAATCGACGACCCTGGCCTCGATGATCGACTACATCAACCACAACCGGGCGTGCCACATCCTCACCATCGAGGAACCCCTCGAGTACATGCACAAGCACGCCCGCTCGGCCGTCAACCAGCGAGAGGTCGGCGACGACACCGACTCCTTCGCCCGGGCCCTCAGGTCCGCCCTCAGGGAGGACCCCGACGTCCTGCTCGTCGGCGAGATGCGCGACCTCGAGAGCATCCAGACGGCGCTCACCATCGCCGAGACCGGCCACCTCGTGTTCGCCACCCTCCACACCAACGACACGTCGCAGGCCGTCGACCGCATCATCGACGTCTTCCCCGCCGAGCGCCACGCCCAGATCCGGGTCCAGCTTGCGTCGTCGCTGGCGGCCGTGATCTACCAGCGCCTGCTGCCGAGGGTCGACGGCGGCCTGGTGGCGGCCTTCGAGATCATGGTGGCCACCACCGCGGTCAGGAACCTCATCCGTGAGGGCAAGAGTCGCCAGCTCCGCAACGTCGTCACCACCAGCCAGGGCGACGGTATGCGCACCCTCGAGTCCCACCTCTCCGAGCTCGTGGCCGAAGGCGTGATCGATTACGACCGGGCGTGCAGCGTCAGCCTCTTCCCCAACGACGTCACCAAGCCCCCGCCGGTCGCCGAACCCGAACCCGGGACCGAGACCGAGACCGAGACCGAGCCATCGGCCACCGAAAGCCGCGGCCGCCTCGGCCGTCGATCGGGTCGACTTGGCTGACGGCCGGCCGATGCAGCGTTCGGCCACCCTGCCCTACAAGCTGCTGGCCGGCGTCGAGCCTTGCCCCGGAGGATGGCTGGTAGTCACCGGCCGCCTGCAGGGCATCACCCTGCTGCCCCAGTCGCCCCAGGTCTTCCCCACGCTGGTCGAGGTCCTCGACCACAAGCCGGCCTTCGAGGTCATCGCCCTCCACGCACCCATCGGCCTGCGCAACCAGCCGGGCCCCCGCGCCTGCGACCGTGAGGCCAGGGCCACCCTCGGCTGGCCGTCGTCGGGCGCCATCCTCCCCGCACCGACCCGCGCGGCCCTGGCCGAGAGCGACTACGACGAGGCCCGGGCGGCCAACGGTGGCGCCCTCGGCGTGGTCACGTGGGCCCTGATGGCCCGCATCCGCGAGGTCGACGCCGCCATCCAGCCGTATTGGCAGCGCACGGTCTTCGAGGTCCACCCCGAGCTCGCCTTCCACCGCCTCAACGGCGACGCGCCCCTGCGCTACTCCAAGCGGGACGTCGTCGGGGCCAAGGAGCGGCGAACGCTCATCGAGACCAAGTTCCCCGGCGCCGAGCGGGTGACCGACCACCGGGTGAAGGGCGCCCGCCGGCACCACGTGGTCGACGCCCTCGCCGACCTCTGGACCGCCCGGCGCATCGCGTCCAAGGCGGTCCAGCGACTCCCGGCGGAGCCCGAGTGGGACGACCTCGGGCTCCGCATGGAAATCGTCAGCTAACGGTGTCGCAGGTCCCGGTGACGCCGGCCACGGCCGGGTTGTCGTCGACGATGATCGTGCCGGCAGTCGCGAGGGTAGAGCCGATCGTGATGGTGTAGTGCGTGCCACCGTCGGGCGCGGTCTTGAGGTAGGTCGGCACCAGACTGCTCATGGCCAACGGGTAGGCGCTGTTGTTCTGGGCCTTGTACGCCTCGAGGGCAACGTCGACGGCCTTGGAGTCGGACTTGCACGCCGCCTTGGCGCTGTCCTTGCCCATGTTGCCGACGGCGAACACGGTGATGGCGGCGAGGATGCCGAGGATGACGATGACGATGAGCAGTTCGACGAGGGTGAACCCGTCGTCGCCTGCCCGGTGCTTCTCCATGAGTCGTTGCATGATGGACCTTCCGTTCTGAGGTTGGGTGGGTTCAGCTGTGGTTCTCGTCCGTCCTCCAGCTAAGGACGGTTGCGGTATACGGCGCGGTGTTGCTGATGCTGACGATCGCGGTCGCGACCGTGAAGGTGGGGTCTCCATTCACCCCCTTGGCCTTGGCGATCACACGAAGGGTGCGGCTGGCGATGGAGGTGGGCCCGCCGCCGAAGGCCGAGATGCTGAAGTTGCTGGCGCTCGCGCTCGCCTTGAGGAGCACGGTCCCGGCGGTGATACCGCCCTGGACGACCGCGGTGGTGGGGTTCGACGAGAACAGTTTGACCGGCGCATCGAAGACGTTCACCGCACCGTGGACCAGGAGGCTGGAGCCGGCATTGGTGGTGTTGTCGAGGATTGCGGTCGCGCCGCCCGACCACACACTCCAACCGGCGACGTCGGTGGAGCGCACGGCGTAGATGCTGACGGGGATGCCCGAGGGATCGAGGGGCGTGCGGGCCATGATCGTCATCGCGCCCTGGAGCACGATGTTCGCGTCGCCGCCGAGGATCAGGGTGGCGCCGGTACCGGTGATGCGCCCGGGGTTGGCGGCGTGGGCCGAGGCCTGGGCGTCGGTGGCGCAACCGGTGGTGGTGTCGCCGTTGTTGTAGAGCCCGTTGGCCCCGCCGACGAGGGTGCCGCCGTTGGCGATTTGGATGGGGCCGCCGCCGTCGAAGTAGTAGACGCCGCTGGCCAGATAGAAGTCGTCCTTGTTTCCGACGTCGGGGAAACTGGCGTAGAGGCCGGGGTAGTAGACGGTGCAGCCGTTGGTGCCGCCGCTACTGATGCTCTTGACCCACAGGGCGTCGGGTGTAGGCGGCACCGGGGTGGGGAGCGTCACCGTCGGGGCCACCTCGACGGGGGTGAGGCTGGTGCAGGCCGGGGCGGGCTTGTAGGGCGGCGAGGTGACGAGGTCGGCGGACAACGAGCCGGCGGTGCAGAGCGAAGCCAGTTGGCCGACGTCGCCGTTGATGATCGTGACCGGCTTGTTGAGGTTCCCGGCGACGATCGACCCGCCGAGGTAAACGGCACCGGTGACCGTAAAGGTCGGCGCGCCGCCCTGCGTCTCCAACGACTTGCTCGCCACGTTGCTGGTCGTGATGAGCCCGAACGACGCCGGGTTCACCAACGGACCGCTCCCGGTCGAGCCCTGCCTGGTCTCGCACGTGAGGTCGACGGGGTGGCCGTTGACCGTCACCGTGCTCACCGTCTGGACCCCGCCGGCGGCGTCGAGGCACAGGCTCCTGGTGGCCCCCCGCATGTCGGCCCGCAGGGCCTCGACGGCGTGGTCGATGCCACCGTCGGCGGCGTACTGCTTGTCGAGGCGGTCGTTCACGATCTGGGTGACCTTGAACTGGGTCGAGAGCTGCGAGGTCATGGCCCCGACGGCGAGGAAGAGCGCGGTCACGAGCACGAGGGCGAGGATCAGCGTCGCCCCTTCCTCGTCGGTGTCGTAACGCCGGCGTGCGCTCACGGGAGCCGCGCCCCGGCCGTGCCCGAGAGAGCGAACTGGTAGGCATCGACGCCGGTGCCCTGGTCGACGGTGAGGCTCACGGCCGAACCGGCCACGGTGACCACGAGGCCGCACGGGTTGGTGAGGTCGTGGGCCACGGTCGACACGACCGGCGTGGCCGAGCCCACGGTGCTCGTCCGGTTCACGACATAGGTCGAGGTGCCAGCGGGCCCGCTGGCAATGCCGTAGCTGACGGCGAAGGCGGTGGTCGTCGACACGCCCGACGGTGTGGGCACGGTCTCGGTCCAGGACAGGCCGACCCCGTTGGGCGAGGAGCAACCGAGGGTGGTGCTCGCCGACGGCGCCGCCGTCGTGCTCGACACGTCCTGGGCGAAGTAGGTCTCGAACATGTTGGCGTTGTGGGAGTAGTCCATGCGGGCGGTGGTGTGGCCCTGGTGCAGGAAGACCGTGATCAAGGCGCCGGCCACCGCCCCCATCACCACGACCATGAGGGTCGTCGCCACGAGGAGCTCGATGAGGGTGAAGCCGTCGTCCCGCGACCGGGCATCGGGCGCGCTCACGTCTTGTTCCGCACGACGACGTCGACGGCCCGGACGGCGGTGCCCGAGCGGCTCACGGTCACGGTGTAGCGCTGGAGCACGGTGGTTGCCGGGTTGCACGCACCACCGGAGGCGGCGTCGACTGGAGCAGACGCGGCCACCGAGTACGGCGACGCCGGCGCCGGAGGGGTGATCGTGCCGCACGCGGTCTGGAAGCCGGCGGTCTTCACGTATTCGGCGGCCCGGCTGAGGACGGTGACGCCGGTGGCCTGCGACCGGTGCTGGGTCGAGCCGATGACGTCAGTGGCGAGCATCCCGAGGACGGTGATGCCGGCCAGGCCGAGCACGGCCACCGCGATCAACACCTCGATGAGAGTCTCGCCGGCGTCGTCGAACCGGGACACGTTCAGACCTGCACCTGGTTGTAGATGCCGTACATGGCCGACACCAAGGCGATGGCCACGAAGCCGACCACGACCCCCATCATCAGGATCACCGCCGGCTCGAAGAGGTTGGTGAAGCGCTTGAGCTTGTAGTCGAGCTCGCGGTCGAAGTACACGGCCGCGGTCTCGAGCTGCTGGTCGAGGGTGCCGGTCTCCTCGCCGACCCGGAACATCTGGCGGGCGGCCGCGGGGAACAGGCCGGTCTCGGCCAGCGGCTTGGCCAGGCCCTCGCCCTGGATCATCGCCTGGCGGGCGGCCTCGAGGCCCCGGCGGTAGACGACGTTGTTGGTGGCCACGCCGGTGACCGTCATGGCATCGGGGAGGGGCACGCCGGCGCCGACCATCGAACTGAGGATGCGGCAGAAGCGCTCGAGGATGGCGTGGCGGACGAGGTCGCCGATGACCGGCAGCCTGAGGAGGAGGCGGTCGCGGGCGGCCCGCCCCTTCTCGCTCTTGAGCGACGCGGCCACGAAGACGGCGAAGGCGATGCCGGCGCCGGCGAAGAGGAACCACCAGGTCGTGAGGAAGTGCGACGCGTTCAGGAGGATGCGGGTGGTGATCGGCAGCTTGGCGTCGAGCGAGCTGAAGAAGTCCTCGAAGCGGGGGAGCACGAAGGCGGTCAGCACCACGACGGTGACCATCGACATGGCCAGGACGACGCCGGGATACACCATGGCCGAGGTGATCTTCCGCCTGGCCTCCAGGTCGCGATCGATGTACTCCGAGAGCTGGTCGAGGACGGTGTCGAGGTTGCCGGTCAGCTCGGCCGACCGCAGGATGCCGAGGTAGAACGGCGGGAAGGCCTCAGGATGGCGGGCGGCCGAATCGGAGAAGGTGGCCCCGCCCCGCAGGCCCTCGGCCATGTCGACGAGCGTCTTCTGCAACGTCTTGTCGCCCATGTCCTCGGCGATGACCTCGAGGCCGTCGAGCACGGGGATGCCGGCACGGAGGAAGACCGCCATCTGGCGGGAGAAGTGCATCAGCTCCTTGCGCGGGACCGTCTTCTTCGTGATCTCGAACTGAAGGATGCTCTTGCGCTCTTTGGGGGCCACAGGGGCCAGCTCGCGGTCCAACAGGATCTGGGTCATCGGAGATCACGATGGCGGCCGTACCTCATCCACCTAGCTACGGATCGTCAACTGACTCCCAACAGCACCCTGGGAGAGGGCTATTGGGCAACCGTTGTGCGCGGGTTGCGAGGGAAGTGGCGGAGGTCGCCCAGAGTGGCGCTCGGATCAAACACCCAAGGAGACCCTGACATGAAGCTGTTCAGCCCCAGCAAGCTTGCGATCACAGCCACCGGCGTCGCCGTGGCCGTGACCCTCTCGGCCGGCATCGCCTTCGCCGTGTGGACCAGCCCCGCCGGTGACGGCAACGGCTCGGCCACCGGCTACACCGCCGTGAAGGCCGACATCACCGCACGCGTGGCCAACACCGCCGACCTCTTCCCGGGTTCGAGCGTGACCGGCACGGTGACCATCACCAACACGAACCCCTACGCCATCAAGGTGACGGCCCTCACCAAGGGCGCCGGCAATGTCGTTGACGGTACGTGCCTCGCCGACACGGTCAACGCCACCAACCAGAGCGTTGCCGCCGGCATCCCCCAGACCAACACCACCGTGCCCATCGCCGCCGGTGGCACCGGGGTCTACAGCGTCACGTTCTCGATGATCTCGACGGCCGACAACGCCTGCCAAGGCAAGTCGTTCCTCATCCCGCTGACGGTCGCTTCGCAGTCCTCGGGCTTCTAAGCCAGCAACCAACTGAGGTGGTGCCCCGGGGCCTCCGGGCACCACCTCCGCTGGCGCAGCACATCCTGTTTTGAACCCGCCGAGCCCATGGAGATGACGTGCAACCCGCACTGGGAACTGAACAACGCGAGACCGAGGTGACGCCGTGAAGCGGCCCTCGCCCCTCGCGGTGCTCGGTGCGGTTGTCGTCCTCACCATGGGCGGTGGCGCGGCGGCCCTACTGACCGGAGCCGCCGATGGTGGGCGCCCGGTCGAGGTGCTCGGCGAGGCCATCACCGGTGGCGGAGTCACCGCCGGTGCCGGCGCTCCCGACCTCAAGCCCTTGCCGATCTCCGGCTCGGTCGCCGACCTCTACCCCGGCCAGGCCCGGCCGTTGGCTTTCCTCGTTGGCAACCCCAATCCCTTCCGCATCCGGATCACCAGCGTGTCGGTGACTCCGTGGAGCGCGTCGGCCGAATGCACGTCGGCCAACCTCAGCGTCGGCTCGTTCGCCGGGCCCTTCGAGGTTGAGGCCAACGATTCGGCCACCACCACCGTGTCGGTGACGATGGTGGCCACCGCCCCTGACGCATGTCAGGGCGCGACCTTCCCGGTCGTCTACACCGCTGAGGCGGTCGAGGCATGAGGCGTCGCATCATCGCCGCCGTCTTCGGCGTCTTGTTGCTGGTGGGCGGGGCCGCGGCCCAGGCTTCGTGGCTCGCCCCCGTGGGCGCGGGCAACGGTGCTTCGGCGGCGGCTTCGGTCAACGGCGGGAACGCCCCGACGGTCAATGCGTCGGGCTCGTCGGTGACGGTGAGCTGGTCGGCGAGCACGCTCTCCGGCGGCACGGCCGTGGCCGGCTACGTGGTCAAGCGCTACTCGAGCACCGACGTGCTGCAGTCGATCGGCGCTGGGTGCTCCTCGACGATCGTGGGCCTGACCTGCACCGAGACCGGCGTGGCCAACGGGACGTGGAAGTACGCCGTGACGCCGGTCAAGGGCACGTGGACCGGCGCCGAGAGCTCGAAGACGAGCGTTGTCGTCGGCGTCGTCGCCGACACCACCGCCCCGACGGCCGCCATCACGTTCCCCGTGTCCGGCGGCAGCTACACCTCGGCCGCTTACAAGGCCGGCTGCACGACGGCCTCGACCGACGACATCTGCGGCACGGCCGCCGACGCCACCGGCGTCCAGACCGTTCGTGTCTCGGTGCGGCTCGGCTTGGGCAACTACTGGGGTGGCTCGTCCTTCAACCAGGGCAGCGAGTTCTTCGTCAACGCCACCTTGGCCTCGACCGGCGCGACCTCGACCGGCTGGACCCTCCCGGTGTCGCCGTCTGCGGACAACGTCTACACGGTGCACGTCCAGGCCGTCGATACCGTGACCCCGTCGCCCAACGCCCAGACGGGCACGACCTACGCGGCCACCGCGACCTTCAACATCGACAACGTCGTGCCCACCGCTCCCGTCTTCACCTTCCCGGTCGCCTCCGCCGCTTACAACGCGGCCGGCTGGACGGCTGGCTGCGCGACGGCCTCGACCGACGACATCTGCGGCACCGCCTCCGACCCGGCAACCAGCGGTGGCATCCAGAAGACCCAGGTCTCGATCAAGAACGCGGGCGGCCTGTACTGGAACGGCGCGATCTTCTCGGGCTCGGCCCAGTCCTTCGTCGACGCCACCGGCACCACCTCCTGGACCCTCGCCTTCGCCCGCCCGGTCGACGGCACCTACACCCTCCAGGCAAAGACCATCGACCTGGCCACCAATGCCTCCGCCCTCTCGGCGGCCCAGACCTTCACAATCGACACCGTTGTCCCGACGGTCACGCAAACGTTCCCGGTGGCCAGCGCGACCTACACCCCGAGCCAGTGGACTGCCGGTTGCTCAACCGGTGCGGCCGACGACGTCTGCGGCACCGCGGCTGACACCGGCACCGGCAGCGTCCAGTCGGTGGCCGTGACCGTGCAACAGGTGACCGGCGGCAAGTATTGGGATGGCAACCTGTTTGCCAGCGCCACCCCCGTCGCCCTCACCGCCACGGGCACGACGAGCTGGAACCGGGTGTTCGCCGGCGTGAACTTCCCGTCGACCGGCTCCTACACCGTCGCCGCCACCGCGACCGACGCCGCCGGCAACGCCTCGACGGCCGTGGCCACGACGTTCACCTTCACCGCCCCGGCCTTGGCCGTGACCTCGGTGACGAGTGCGAACGTCGGAGCCACGGCGGGTAAGGCCGAAGTCAATGACACCTTCTCGGTCACGTTCAACAAGGCGCTCGACCCGACGACCGTGCCCTCGGCCGCCCAGACGATGACGATCTGCAGCAAGGGGGATTGCACGCCCAGCCAAGGTGCCCACAAGTCCATCATCGCCATCTCTGGCCTGACCGCCACGGCCGGGTTCCAGATCAACGAGGGCTACACCGACGACGACACCACGGCCACGCTCGCCGGCTCCCTGACCCTCAGCGCCGACCGCCGCACGGTCACCTTCACCGTCACGAGCATCAGCACCGGGTCGGGCAACCTCAAGATCGGCACCCAGTCGAACACGTTCTTGTTCACTGCCGCACCGGCCCTCCATGATGTTGCCGGCGTTTCGGCCACGGCCGTCTTCGACGCCCCCACCAGCGTGCTCTTCTGATGACGGCCGGGGCGAAGATCACCGTCGTCATCGTGGACGACGAGGCCGACGTCCGGGCGGTGTTGCGGGACCAGCTCAATACGGCGGCGCCGGGGGTGGACGTGATCGACGAGGGGGCGAGCGGGCAGGAGGCCATCGACCTGGTGGCCCTCGAGCACCCCGACGTGCTGATCCTCGATGTCGGAATGCCGGGTATGAGCGGTATCGACGCCCTGCCGAGCGTGAAGGCGGCCAGCCCGGACACGAGGGTGATCGTCCTGACGGCGAGGGGCGACGGCGACCGGAGCTCGGTCCTGGCCGCCGGGGCCGACGCCTACCTGCGCAAGCCGGCGCTCCTCGACCTGCTGGTCGAGACCGTCCAGCACCTGGCCCCGCCGGCCGACGACGAGGCCGGCCCCGGCCCCGGCCCCGACGCCAACGTCGAGCCAAGCGCCGACACCGACGCCTGAAAGCGAGGACGCAACCGCCGCCAAGGCGGGGTCAAGCCCGGCGCCAACACCACGCTTTCGCACATTCGAGCCGCCCAGAGGGCTCGCCACCGTGCGAAAGCGAACGCCAGGCCGGTGCTTTCGGCCACGAACGCGCGCTATACCCCGCGCGAGTGGCCGAAAGCGGGCACAAGCCGCGGCGCTTCCCGTCACGAACCGCCGTCGCCCCACGGCAGGTTCGTGACGGAAAGCGGCCGAGTTGGGCGCCTGTTGTGGATCGGTTGCGGGCGGCGTGAGCCTGTGCCGCGACTCTGGCGGGCAGAGCTCGCGCCGACGGTGGTCGGAGGCGCGGGCCGTCAGCGTGAGGAGCGAGCGTGCGGGTATACCCGAGTAGCAGTCAACGAAGCGGAAAGCGGAGCCTGCGACGGAGGGTCGGCGGAGGCTGGCTCATGCTCCTGTCGCTCATCGCCGCCATGACCGGAGGCATCCTCGCCGCCGGCCTGCTCCAGCCGGCCCAGGCCACCCTCACGGGCAGCAGCTTCAACGGGCTCGACGCCAGCCCCACCGCCGACCTGACCGCCGGGGCCATCGACATCGTCGACCCCAGCGGCAACAGCGACACGACCAACTACACCAACGGCTCCGACGAGGACACCATCTGCCCAGGCGTCGGTACCGGCACCGCCCCCAACAGCACCGACTTCGACCACTTCTACTTCGGCACCGAGTCCAACGCCTCCGGCGTGTTCGTCTACCTCGGTTGGCACCGCATCTCGAACAACGGCACCAAGACCCTCGACTTCGAGCTCAACCAGTCGTCGGCCCTGGCCCCGGGCTGCGCCAACGGCGTCACCCCGGCCCGCACCGCCGGTGACGTCCTGATCAGCTACGACTTCTCCGGCGGCGGCGGCGTCGTCACCCTGAACCGCCGCATCTGGGTCGGCACCTCGTCCGCCGGCGTGTGGGGCGCCCCCACCGCCCTGGTGACCGGTGAGGAAGCGTCCGTCAACCTGGCCGGCGACTTCGGCGAGATGGTCATCAACGGCACCACGTCCGGGATGCTCACCGCCGGCGTGTGCACCAACTTCGCCAGCGCCTACGCCAAGAGCCACTCCTCCAACTCCTTCGGCTCCGAGCTCAAGGACTTCACGCCGGGCGTGCAGCGCAACGTCTCGAACTGCGGTTCTGTCGTGATCAACAAGGTCGACGACGCCAGCCCGGCCCTGGCCGTCGACGGCGCCACCTTCACCCTCTACACCGACGTGGCCGGTGCCCCGGGCGTCAGCACCACCAAGACGTGCGTCACGGCCTCCGGCACCTGCACGATCGGCAACATCCTCCCGGGCACCTACTGGGTCCTGGAGACGGGCGTGCCCGCCGGCTACACCGGCGCCGCTGCACGCCAGGTCACGGTCGGCATCACGACCAACAGCCCGACCAACCCGCTCACGTTCGTCGATGCCCGCCTGCCGGCGTCGGTGATCATCAACAAGGCCGACAACTCGAGCCCGGCCCAGCCGCTGAACGGCGCCGTCTTCGCCCTCTACACCGACAACGCCGGCGTGATCGGCACGGCCGTCGCCGGCAAGACGTGTACCACCGCCGGCCTCGGCACCTGCACGATCAGCAACATCCTGCCGGCGGGCACGTACTGGGTGCGGGAGACGACCACGCCGACCGGCTACTCGACCGCCGCCGACCAGCAGGTGGTCCTCGCCCTGAACCAGGTCGCGGCCCTCAACTTCGTCGACAACCGGGTTCCGGCCACGGTGGTCGTCAACAAGGTCGACGACGCCAGCCCGGCCCACTCCCTGAACGGCGCCGTCTTCGGCCTCTTCACCGACAACGCCGGCGTGATCGGCACGGCCATCAGCGGCAAGACGTGCACCACCGCCGGCGCGGGCACCTGCTCGATCACCGGAATCCTGCCGCCCGGCACCTACTGGGTGCGTGAGACGACGACGCCCCCGGGCTACACCACCGCCGCCGACCAGCAGGTGACCGTGGCCCTCGGCCAGACGTTGACGACGACGTTCGTCGACACCCGCAAGCCGGCCACCGTCAACATCGTGAAGCACGACGACCTGGGTGCGAACCTGTCGGGCGCGACCTTCGGGTTGTTCAACGACAACGCCGGCGCCATCGGCACGGCCGTCGCCGGCAAGACCTGCACCACCGGCGGCGCGGGCACGTGCTCGATCGCCAACATCCTGCCGCCCGGCACCTACTGGCTCAGCGAGACGACCACGCCGGTGGGCTACACCACCGCCGCCGACCAACAGGTCACCCTCGCCCTCGACCAGACGGTGACCCTCACCTTCGTCGACCCCCGCAAGCCGGCCACCATCAACATCGTCAAGCGTGACGATCTGGGCGCACCGCTGGCGGGCGCGGTCCTCAGCCTATTCACCGACAACGCCGGAACCATCGGCACCGCGGTCGTCGGCAAGACCTGCACGACCAGCACCGCGGGCACGTGCTCGATCACCGGCATCCTCCCCGCCGGCACCTACTGGGTGCGGGAGACGACCACGCCCGCGGGCTTCGACACCGCCGCCGACCAGAAGGTCACCCTGGCCCTCGACCAGACGGCGACGTTGACGTTCGTCGACAACCGCAAGCCGGTGTCGATCGCCCTGGGCAAGACGGTCAACGGCAACCACCCGACCCAGGCCGCACCGCTGATGGTCGAGGCCGGCTCGACGCTGACCTACGTGATCACCGTCACCAACAACGGCACGCTGCCGCTGACGATCTCGACGCTCACCGACACGCTGAAGACCAACCTCCCGGCGTCGTGCACCCAGGGCCTCGGCTCGACCCTGGCCTCGGGCGCCAGCTTCACCTGCACCTACACGAGCATCGCCGGCAAGACCGAGAACAACCTGGCCTCGGTCACCGCTGCCGACGCCCGCAACAACACCGTCAACGCCAGCGACCAGACCTTCGTGGCGCCGATCCACCCGGCCATCGGGATCACCAAGGCCGGACCGGCCCTCGGCCACGTGGGTGACGTCGTCACCTACGAGCTCACGGTGGTGAACTCGGGCGACATCGGCCTCACCAACGTCGTGCCCTCCGACCCGAAGTGCTCGGCGGCGCCGCAGCTCAAGTCCAAGACCGGTGGCAACCAGGACGCCGTCCTCGATCTCGGTGAGACCTGGACCTACACCTGCACCCACACGATCACGGCCGCCGACGGCAACTCGTTCACCAACACCGCCCTCGCCGGCGCCGTCGACCCGCTGGGCACGACGGTGTCGTCCAACGGCACCCACACCCTCGGCGTGCTCCACCCAGGCATCGCGGTGGTGAAGACGGCGTCGCCCACGTCGGCCGGCGTCGGCACGGTGGTGACCTACACCTACGTCATCACCAACACCGGTGACACCGCCCTCACCAACGTGGTCGTCGACGACGACATCCTCGGCCGCATCACCACCATTGCCACCCTCGACAAGGGGGCGTCGGTCACCGCGACCAAGACGATGACCGTGACCGCGACCTCGCCGGTCACCAACGTGGCCACGGCCAAGGGCACCGACCCGACCGGCCTCCAGGTCAGCGCCACGTCGAAGGCGACGATCTCGATCGTCCTCGGCGAGACCCTGACGGCCCCGGCGGCCGCGCCCGAACTGCCCCGCACCGGGGCCCCGCTCGACCTCGAGGCCCGCCTGGCGCTGACCCTGATCGGCTTCGGTTGCGCACTGTTGCTCCTGCGGGGGGCCGCCGGCCGGCGCCGGCCCGGCGGCCCGGCCCTCGCCACCGGCCCCGGCCGCGAGCCGCCGTCGCCGCCCAGCGGCCACGGCGCGATGCGCCGGGCGCTGGTCGTCCTCGGCCTCGGCGGGACCGTGCTCCTGCTCGAGCGCCGGCGGGTGTCAGCCCGTGGTCGCCGGACCAGGGGCCGGTGAGGGTTCCCGCCCAGGCGCCGCCTGCTGGATGACGTCGAGGATCTCGTCGCCGATCAGCTCGTTGCGTTCGAGCAGGGCGTCGCGTAGCCGCTCGACGACGGGTAGGTGGGCGTCGAGCATGGTCCGCACCTCGCGCCTGGCCTCGTCGAGCATGGCTTCGATGGTGGCCTTGCCCTCGTCGGTGGAGGCCACCCGGCTGACGATGTTGGCCTCGGGCATCCGCATGGCCTCGTAGGAGAAGAGGCTGCCGCCCATGCCGAAGCTGCCGACCATCTGGGCCGCCCAGGTGGTGGCGGCGTGGAGGTCGCCGGCCGGGCCCGAGCTGATCTCGCCGAAGAAGACCTCCTCGGCCACGAGGCCGCCGAGGGCGATCTGGATGAGGCCGTGGAGCTCGGACTCCGACTTGAGGAAGCGCTCCTCGAGGTCGGAGTGGGCCAGGAGGCCGAGGGCATCCTTGCGCTTCACGATCGAGAGCACCTCGAGCTTGCGGCTCTTGCCGACGAGCCAGGCGACGGTGGCGTGGCCCGACTCGTGGGTCGCGATCGTGCGCCGTTCGGCCTCGGTGTACTCCACCGGTTGGGCCAAGCCGATCTCCTCGGTCATCTTGGCCCGCTGCACGTCGGCCCACCCGAGGCCTTCGGCCCCCCGGCGCAGGGCCCAGACCAGGGCCTCGTCGAGCAGGTGCTCGATCATCACCGGGGTGTAGCCCGACGTCATCGCGGCCATGGTGTCGCGGCGCGCAGGGTCGTCGAGCTCGGGGTCGTGGGTCTTCTTGGCCAGGTAGTAGTCGATGATCTCCCGCCGGCCGGTGCGGCTCGGCAGGTCGAAGTAGATCGAACGGTCGAAGCGGCCGGGGCGGAGGAGCGCGGGGTCGAGGTCGGCGGCCCGGTTGGTGGCCCCGATCACGAGGATGTTGGCCGGCACCGTCGTCCGCTTGGCGATGGCGAACCGGGACGGCAGCAGGCTGTTGACCACCTCGACCAGCGCGTTGCGCAAACGGGTCCCGGCCGGCGGGGTGTCGAACGACTGGAGCTGGATCAAGAGCTCGTTGACGACGCCGGAGATCCCTTCGCGCGCCGTCGAGCTGCCCATGCCCGAGCGGGCCGCGCCCACGGCGTCGATCTCCTCGATGAAGCCGATGGCGCCGCCCTCGCGCCGGGCCGCCTTGCGCAGGGACTTGAAGTACGAGCGGATCTTGCGGTTGGTCTGGCCGTAGTACATCGACTGGAACGCCGACGACGACACGAACAGGAACGGCACCCCGGCCTCGCGCGCCATGGCCTTGGCCATGTAGGTCTTGCCCGTGCCCGGCGGGCCCTCGAACAGCACCGCCCGCCGGGGCGTGCCGCCCATCCGGTCCTGGAACGTCTTGAAGGCGAGGAAGAGGTTGAGGGTGCGGATGACCTCCTCGACCACCACCGGGATGCCCTTGACGTCGGCGAACGAGGTGGTGATCTCGCTCGAACGGAAGAGGACGTGGGGCGAGCGGCCCGCGGTCAGCATGGGCACGAACAGCGCGCCGCCCAGGATGACCACCAGCAGGAACAGCGGCGCCGTCTGGCCGAGCACGCCGGTGAGGTGGGGGAGGCCGGGCAGGATCGACTTGCCCCGCAGCAGCCGCAGCCACATCCAGAGGCAGACGAGCGACGCCGCCAGCGTGATCCGGGCCAGCCGCCGCTGGCGTGACTGCTCCCGTGACCTGGCCACGTCGCCGCCGGCCCCGCCGAAGACCTCGTTCCCGCCCAACGACTTCAGGTCCATGCCGCCCTCCGTCCCGTGTCCCACCATTGTGGACCCGGCGTGCGGCGGGCGGGGCGGCTAGGCCATGTAGATGGTGCGGATGACCTCGGCGATGGTGGTCACGTCGTTGCGGACGAGCTCGATCGCCTCTTCGCGAAGGGTGCGCATTCCCTGGGCCACGGCCAAGCGGTGGAGCTCCTCCTGGGTGGCCCAACCGACGACGAGCCGCTTGATCTCGGGGGTGATGCGCAGCAGCTCGTAGACGCCGACCCGGTCCTGGTACCCGGTGCCGGCGCAGAAGTTGCAGCCCTTGCCCCGCTTGAAGACGGTCTTGGTCGGGCCGGCGCCGCTGGCCACGTCCTCGAAGAACGCCATCTCCTCGGCGGTGGGCGTGTAGCGCTCGGTGCAGTACTGGCAGATGCGCCGCACCAGGCGTTGGCCGACGACGGCGATGACCGACGAGGCGATCAGGAACGACTCGATCCCCATGTCGAGCAGGCGGTGGAGCGCGGCCACGGCGTCGGTGGCGTGCAGGGTCGAGAGGACG
>JAXDPV010000205.1:0-24159 GCA_034668185.1 Actinomycetota bacterium | reverse complement strand
GTCGAGACCATTCCCCTCGGTCAATGCAGCGACGACGCTCGCTTCTGGGCACCATCCCAGCGGACCGTCACCTTCGACCACACGTTCGCGACGCCGGGCGAGCACACCGTGGTCGCCCGCGTCACCTCCACCGGCTGCACCAACGCCGACCCGCAACGATCTGAGCGGAGTCTCACCCTCACCACCTGAAGCCGGCTCGGTGTCCGGCTCCTCGGGGTGTGCCGTTGTCCGAACGGCTGGCGATCCCGCCGGTCCGTCCCGCATTCACCGGCCCGATCGCGCACCCAACGCAGCGGCAAGTCGCGCTACCGCTTCGCAATCGGCGTCCGCCGCGGCGAAGAGGGTACGTTGACAGTACTTGCAACGCACGACCTGGTGAACTGGGCTCAGGTACGCCCCACGAAGCCCACAGGCGCCGCAACGGTGCAAAGCGTGCTCGACGCGGGGACCGAGTTGGGGTCCGACGTTGGCGTGGTCGAGGTCCGTCCCTATCCGCGCCGGGAACTCGTATCGCTCATACATCAATTCGGTCGACGCAGTCGGACGGGCGAACAGGTAGCCCTGAGCCTGGTCGCAGCCAAGGTCGCGCAGGCGGTGAAGCTGCTCGGTTGTCTCGACGCCCTCACCAATGGAACGGAGGCCGAGATTCCGCGCCAGGTCGATGACGGCGCTGACGATCCGCTCGTCACCGGCATCGCTCCCGAGTCCCTCGACGAAGGACCCGTCGACTTTGACGAAGTCAAGTGGCAGCCGGCGGAGGTGCGTCAGCGACGCATAGCCAGTCCCGAAGTCGTCCAGGCCGATCTGCACGCCGAGTTCCCTGATCGTCGATAGCTGGCGAAGGATGTCGGGATTGAGGTCCATGATCGCTGTCTCTGTCAGCTCGAGGTGTAGTCGCGGGGCGGCCAGTCCGGTCCTCGCGAGGATGTCCCGGACGATCGCGGTGAGATCACCGGGTTCGAGTTGGCAGCCGGAGACGTTCACGGCGACGGCGGTACCCTCATCCCCGGTGGACGCTCCGGGCCAGCGGCATGCGTCTTCGCACGAACGCTCGAGCACCTGCGCGCCGAGGGGGAGGACGAGACCGCTGTCCTCGGCGATGGCGATGAACGCCGCCGGAGCGAGGATCGAGCCATCGCGCTCGATCAAGCGGGCGAGCGCTTCGAAGCCCGCAACGGCGCCGGACTCGAGGTCTACGATCGGCTGGTAGTAGGGCACGACCCGGCGTTCGTCGAGCGCAGTCCGCAACGTAGCCGCAGCGGTCGAGCGTTCCTTGACCTGCCGTGCGAGTTTCTCATCGAAGAGCGCAGTTCGCCCTCCGCCCCGGGACTTCGCCTGGTACATGGCGGTGTCGGCCTCGTGGAGCAGGAGCTCAGCGGTGCCACGTCCGCCTTTCGACACCGCGATGCCGATGCTGACGCTGAGGCAGACGCCTTCGGTGGCCCGTCCAGCAACTCGCGCCAGCTCCTCGACCAGTCGGGCACCCATGGCGACGGCGTCCATGTGGCTCGCGATTTCGGGAGCGAGGACGACGAATTCGTCGCCTCCGATGCGCGCCACGGTGTCCATCTCGCGCATCATGCAGACCAATCGGTCGGCGACACCGCGCAGCACGAGGTTTCCCACAGCGTGGCCCCGGGTGTCGTTGACGAGCTTGAAGCTGTCCAAGTCGATGAAGAACACGGCCGTGCAGTTTCGTGAGCGGGTTCCTTGGAGGAGCGCCTGGTCGATGCGGTCGACGAGGGTCTCCCGGTTGGGGAGCCCCGTCAGCCCGTCGTGGGTCGCTTGCTTGATAAGGGCGGCTTGCGCGTGCTGCAGATCGGCCAACCGGTCGGCCTGCGCGTCTCTCAGGCGGGAAAGTTCCTCGTCCTGCGCCTTCTGGGCGCTGAGATCCGTGAACGTCAAGCACGTCAGACGGTCCCCGTCCTCGCCGAGCGGTGACGCGCCGACGAGGACCGGGATCGCCCGGCCGCATATGTCAATGAGATCGATTTCGACGTTGCTGCCGTCACCTTCGGACGCTCGGACCGCATCCCACCCGACCGCGAACTCCGTGCCCATGAACGCTGTCAGGCGGGACCCGAGGATCGCCTCCCGCGAGCAGGACAGCAGCTCAGCCAGGCGGCGATTGGCGTAGAGGACGACGCCGGCCGGCGAGACGGTGGCCGCGCCGTCACGCATGTTCTCCACGAAGCGGCGGTATGGCCGGTCGGCGGTCGACAGCGTGAACACCCTCCGTTCGGATGCACCGTCGGCGACGACGAACGCGTCGATCTCACCGACCCCGATGGCGCGGAGCGTGTCCTCTGCCTCCTCGAGGCGGGCGAGCGCTTCCGGGTAGGTCGGTGGTTTCGGCTTTCTGGTCGCGGTCGTCGCAGGGCGGTGATCCGCGCCGGCCGGCGCGGCGGCGAGGTCCGGCGAGAGCCGGGGCGGCGGAGGCAACGTCATTGGCGCTTGGCGATCGGCCGGCCTTCGCCCGAGGCGGGGAGGCCGAGGGCGTCGAGCACGTCCTCGGTGTGCGAAAGGTCGCCAACGAACTTGCGCATCGGCAACGGCTGGGTCTTGACGAGAGTCGGCGCGGCCACGACCTGACCGCTGAGCACGCTTGCCGGCGCTTCATGCAGGTCGACCACCGACAGGTGGTAACGACCTTGCATGTTCTCCTCGCAGAGCTGCATCGCATTGGCGATCGCTCGAGCGGAGAGTTCCGACGCACCGCTGACGATGAGGGTCAGCTCGAAGTGCGCTTCGTTCCGGAGGGCCAATGCCTTCTCGAAGCGGCTGATGACGGTGTCATCGGGGGCCGTCATCGCCTCGCCGCGCTAGGGACTCGAAGGTAACCGAGCACTCGTTCGGCGTCGGAGAGGGTCCCGATGATCCGGCGTGGGGGCGGGGGTAGACGACGGACCAAGGTCGGCACGGCAAGGACGTCGTCGGTGGCTGCCATCGCCGGATGCTCGAGCAGGTCGACGATCTCGATCTCGTATCGTCCAGGGAGGTGTTCCTCGCATATCGCCTTGAGATTGGCGAAGGCGTCGAGCGACTTCGGTGACTGTCCGGCGACGTAGAGGCGCAGTTGCCACGGCCCGGCGAGCGCAGCCGCGGCATCGGAGAAGGCGGTGGTCATGAGATCGCCACAGGGGTCTTGTCGGCCTCGGCCGGGAGCGTGTCGTCGTCGGCGTGGCGCATGCGGCCCTGCTCGAGTCGTTGATCGGCCCGGTCGTCCGTGCCGGTCGATCCGTGTCTGAGGAGGCGCTCCACGACGTCGGCCTCGTCTTCGAAGCCCCTCCACAGTGCAGCGGTCTGTGCCGCGACTGCTTCGCGTCGCCGTTCGAGCCCGAGTCGACGTTGATCGAGGTCCTGGAGGCGTTCGAACCCGTCGGAGCGTTCCTTCGCCTCCTGAGCCTGGCGGGCCGAGCCGGTGAGGACGCCTTGTGGGCCTACGTAGACGTCGGCTAGCTCGATGCCATGTGAGGTGAGCAGGAACTCGCGGATCTGGTTGGAGTGCGCCATCCCACGTGACTTCAGGACGTAGAGCACCCGGTTGTGCTCACCGTTGCCCTCGGTGTTCTTGACGTGGAGCCAGGTGTCGACCAGCGAGGCTAGCTGTTGGTCGGCTCGGGCTGGTTCGTTCTCGGCGTTCAAGCTCGTGAACAAGGCGGTCACGCCGCGGCCCTTGAGGAAGTCGACCTGGCGCATCAGCATCGCCGCGACTTCGGCGCCCGTTCCGACGCGCAGGAAGTCTGACACGGGGTCCATCACCACGACCGACGGTGCAAACTCATCGACCGACTTCTGCATCGAGAACAGGTGGGCCTCGAGACCGAGGATGCTGGGCCGCGAGCACCTGAACTCGAGGAGCCCGGTGTCCACCCACTGCTCGAGGTCGATGCCCACAGAGGACATGTTTCGAATGATCTCCGCCTGCGATTCCTCGAAGGCGAAGTACATGGCGCGCTCTCCGCGCTCGCAGGCGGCATCACAGAACTGCGCGGCGAGGGTCGACTTGCCGGTGCCTGCAGTGCCGCTCGTCAGCACGGTGCTGCCCTTGAAGTAGCCCCCATCGCCGAGCATGGCGTCAAGGCGGGGGACGCCGGTGGACACGCGCTCGGCTGAGACGTCATGTCGCAGGACGCGCGTGGTGATCGGGAGCACGAACACGCCTGTCTCACCGATGAGGAACGGGTACTCATTGGTGCCGTGGATCGACCCGCGGTACTTGAGGATCCGTAGGCGCCGGGTCGAAGTCTGCTCGGTGACGCGGTGATCGAGCACGATCACGCAGTCCGACACGTACTCCTCGATGCCGTGACGGCTGAGCGTCCCGTCGCCGCGCTCGCCGGTGATCACCGCGGTGACTCCACGATCCTTCAGCCACGCGAAGAGACGGTGCAGCTCGGACCGGAGAATGGCCGTGTTCGTGAATGCGCCGAACAGCGTCTCGATCGTATCGATCACGATTCGCTTGGCGCCCACCTTGTCGATGGATGCAGCCAGGCGAAGGAACAACCCGTCGAGGTCCCAGTCACCGGTCTCTTCCGTTTCGCTTCGATCTACGTTCACGTGGTCGAGCACGAGCAGGCCGGCCGCTTCAGCGGCGGGCAGATCGAAACCGAGGGAGGCGAAGTTGGCGACGAGGTCCGCCGTGGACTCCTCGAACGCGACGAACACTCCGGGCTCGCCGTACTCGGTGACACCGCGCACCAGGAACTCCATGGCCACCAGGGTTTTCCCGCAGCCCGCTGGGCCACAGATGAGGGTCGATCGACCCTGCGGGAACCCCCCTCCGGTCACCTCGTCGAGGCCCTGGATCCCTGTCGGTGTCTTCCGAAGTTCCCGTAGGCGGACCGGCGATCCGGCCGATCGCTCGTTGCTCGTTGCTGTGACCGGTTCCATCGGTTCGCCTCTCGTGATGAGATAGCTCGGCGAGGGTCGACATAGTCGCCTCGCGCCGTCGTCTCGGGGGACTGCTGCTCTTCCATCATCGACCATCTGGGCGGCGACACGAGCGACCTGGTTTCAGTTGTTCGAACGTAGACATGCGCTGAGGTTGCTGGGCCTCCCGATCGCGATGCGCCGCAACCGGGGCCGTGCTGCGCAAATGGGATAAACTGGGGCCAGGCCTCCGGGCCTGTACTTTGGCGGAACGACGAGGAACGGCGGTCGGGTGCTCCACGAACTTCTCATCGTCGACGGCAACCTGGAGATGCGCTCGCTCCTACACCGGGCCGTCGCCAACCTGGACGCCACGGTTACCGAGGCTGCATCGGGCGCGGAAGCGCTGCGAGTGATGCGCAGTCGACCGGTCGACATCGCGCTCATCGATCTGGGTCTCCCGGACATGTCGGGACTGCAAGTGCTGAGCGAACTCCGGCGACTCGCGCCGGATGCGCATCTCATCGTGGTCTCCGGGGATCCGTCCGAAGGAGCTCGTCTTCGGAGCTTCGGTACCGGAGCGGACGACTTCGTGCAGAAGCCCTTCAGCGGAGCCGAACTGGCGGCACGAGTCGCTGTCGGGATGCGGCGACGCCGGGACAGGGCCGAAGGGCGACTGACATTCGACGATTTGCACATCGATCTCTCAGCCCGACAGGTCGAAGTGGCGGGGACCTCCATCGCCCTGAGGCGTCTTGAGTTCGACCTCCTCGCCCACCTGGCGCTGCATCCCGGACATATGTTCTCGCGCGAGGACCTGCTGCGAGCGGTCTGGGGGTCGTCGGCGGACTTCCAGGGCCCGGCAACGGTCACCGAACACGTGCGCAGGATCCGCAACAAGCTCGACGCCCTCGCCCAAGAAGGGGGCTGGATCGAGACCGTCCAAGGCTCTGGCTACCGGTTCAGGGAAAGGCCAGGCGTCCCACGGCCGGTACACCCGCTCGCCACCGAACTTCTCGCCAAGCGCGTGCCGGTGGAAGTCGTGATCAACCTCGAGGACGGAACAGTGATCGATCTGTCTGACGGTGCGGTCGAGTTCTTCGGGGCGCTCACCTCCGAGGAGATCATCGGCCGCTCCTTCACCGATCGTGTCGCCCCTCTGTCGGTGGAGGCCGTACAACTGCGTCGGGAACGAGCACGCCGAGGAGACTGGCCGGAACCTGAAGAGATCTTCTTGCAACGCTTGGATGGCATCCCGGTAGCCGCTCAGATCGTCTCAACCCTTGCCCGTCGTGGTGATCACGACGTAGCCAACGTCAGTATCTTGGCGGCCAACAGCCGGCGTAGTGAGTTGCTCCAGTCAGTCCTGACCGGCGTCACCTCCGAAGTCGCCGACGCCGTGATCGTCACGGATGCGGCATACCGGATCCGCAGCCTGAATCCCGCCGCCGAGCTCATGTACGGGTGGGCTGAGTCCGACGTCATAGGCCACCCCATCACGGACGTGATCGCGTGGCCCAGTGATGCGGACAGGCTCCAGGGAACACGAGACGCCCTGGACGAGCGAGACAAATGGGCGGGCGAGGCGTGGCAACGGTGCCGAGACGGCGAGATGATCCGCGTTCGTGGCACCGTCACCACCCTGCTCGCCCCCGATGGTCAACCTTTTGCAGTTGTTGCCGTCAACCGCCGGATCGACTCCGCCGCGATCCCGGCGGCCTCACCGTCGGTCGGCCAGCTAGATGTAGATCTCCTCGCGGCCATCGATCATGGCCAGGTCGTGCCGTACTACCAGCCGATCGTCCGCCTTCACGACCGGCACATCATCGGCTACGAAGCGCTCGCCCGGTGGGAACTCGACGACGGCAACATCCTCGGTGCAGACGAAATCATTCCCTACGCCGAATCCGCAGACCTCATCATCCCACTGGGATCCGCAATTCTTGAAGCCGCGTGCGCCGACCTCGCACGATGGCATGCGGCGGGGCACAACCTCCAGCTCGCCGTCAACGTCTCCGCCAAGCAACTCGCGGATCCCGCCTTCCCAGAGCTGGTCGCCGGGTGCATCACTCGTCACAACCTCCCCGCAGGTTCCGTGTGGATCGAAGTCACCGAGACGTCCTTGATCGAAGACGTCCGCAGGGCGTCGGCGAGCCTCGCCGTCGTCGCAGCAGCCGGAGCGCGGATTGCGATCGACGACTTCGGCGCCGGTTGGGCAAGCCTGACGTACCTCCGAGCCTTCCCCGTGAGCGGGCTGAAGATCGACCGCACATTCGTGCACGAGCTGGCGACCGGTGGGACCGATGAGATCATCGTGCGAGCAATACTGCGACTCGCACGAGAGCTTTCACTCGACGTAATCGCCGAGGGCATCGAGAGCGAACTGCAGTCCGAGGCCCTCCGAGCCTTGGGATGTACCGTCGGCCAAGGCTTCCTGCTCGGGCGGCCTGCGCCTGCCAGCGAGGTGGCTCGTGCTGTTGGTTGCCGCGCCGACTGAGGCCCTGGCTCACGAACGGCAGTGCCGACCCCTTTGACCGCACCCTGTGGCGCCGGCGGAGACAAGGTCCTACCAGGACCTTCGCGGAGTGCGCCCCCTGGGATTCGAACCCAGAACCTGCGGATTAAGAGTCCGTTGCTCTGCCGTTGAGCTAGAGGCGCGTGGAGTGGCGAGTGTAGGTGAAGCGAGGGGGGTGGCTAAGGGGACTCGAACCCCCGACCTCCTGGACCACAACCAGGCGCTCTAACCATCTGAGCTATAGCCACCAAGCGGCCCGCCATTGTTCCACACGGCCCCGGACGGGCAGGGCAGATTCAGGCGAGGAAGACCCAGCGGGCGTACAGGCTGGCCATCCAGGCCAGGAGGACCCCGCTGCCCAAGAGCGTGGCCAGGGGCAGGAAGCGGGCGAGGCGGGCGGAACGGTCGGCGGGCGAGGCGGAGGAGGCCGAGTCGGCGACCTCGCTCAAGCGGGCGGCGACGGCGGCGAAGACGGGGAAGGCGACGAGCACGTAGCGGCCCATGCCCACGAAGTCGGGCGTCGAGACCGCGGCCATGCCCACGGCCACCAGCACGTAAGCGCCGTACCCCCGACCGAAGCGGCGGACGATCGAGGGCACGAGGGCCAGGGCGCCAACCGTGAACAGCCCCTGCACCGTCAGCCAGAAGGTGACGACGTTGAGCCCGTAGTCACGCCACCGGAAGTAGAAGTTGGCCTTGGCCACCGTCGGCAGGTCGATGGTGCGGTACCACCCCGTCGACGCACCGACCTTGAGGAAGGCGAACGGCTCGCGGAACCGGTGCCACAGGTACAGCGAGAACAGGGCAAGCCCGAGGCCCGAGACCAGCACACCCGCCTCCCGCAACCGCAGCCGCGACCACACGATCCGCCGGGGGAACCAACCCGGCCCCTCGAAGACCCCACGAAGCTCCAACGCCCGCAACACCAGGCCGATGACCAGGGCGACACCCACGGGCCGGCACGCCGTGGCCACCGCCCCGGCCAGACCCGCCAACCAGGGCCGGTCGCGCTCGAGCAGGGAGAACGCCGCCAGCGCCGACACCAGGAACAGCGCGTCGGAGTAGACCGCACCGAACAGGTAGAAGGCGAACGGGTAGAGCAGCAGCAACGCCAACGCCAACCGAGCCGTCCGCACGCCGAGGAACCCGACGCACCACCGGTAGAACAGCGCCGCCGCCCCCGCGCCGCACGCCAGCGTCACCAGCACGCCGCCGATGATGGCGTCGCCCACGACCCAGCCCGCGGCCCGGATGGTGAACGGGTACGCGGGGAAGAACGCCACCGCCGACTGCTGGCCCGGCCCGTTGTAGAAGTAGCCCTGCTTGGCGATGGCGTAGTACCAGCCCGAGTCGTAGCGGGCGAAGACGTCGAGCCATGGATGCCGGGGCCAACCGTGAGGCAGCGCCTTGAAGGTGAACACCGCGGTCGAGAACCGGAAGTCGAGGTACACGGCCACGGCCACGAGCGTGAACAACCCGAGTGCGAACCGGGTGCGCGCCGTCGTCGATGCGCGGCGGCGATCGGTCGTGGCCGGCGACGTCATCCCGACAAGACTACGGGCCGCGCCCGACCTCCCCGTGCGGGCCGCCGGCGTCAGCGGCCGATGAGGTCGTCGACCAAGCCGGCAACCAGGTCGATCCTGGGCGACGAAGCGGACACCTCGCCCCCGCCAGCACTTCCCATGCCGGCCACCGAGCGCTCGAAGCACGCCAGCGCCGGCGCCAGGAACCGGCTCGGCTGGCCGTAGCTGTGGGCGTCGTCCATGCCGTGGCGCCGGTGGTAGTAACGCTGCGGGTAACTCACGTACAACGCGTCCTTGGCCCGGGTGAGGGCGACGTACAACAGTCGCCGCTCCTCCTCCAGACCCTCCTTCTCGGACAGCGCCATGTCGGACGGGATGTTGCCGTCGGACGCATGGATCACGTGGACGACCCGCCACTCGCCGCCCTTGGCCGAGTGGATCGTCGACAGGATCAGGTAGTCGTCGTCGAGGTGGGGCGGGCCCGCGAGGTCGGAGGTCGAGGCCGGCGGATCGAGGGTGAGCTCGGACAGCAACCGGCTCCGGTTCGGGAAGGCCGACGCCAAGCCGGCCAGCTCCTCGAGGTCGACCTTCCGGGCCTGGGCGCCGGCGTAGCGGCGGTCGATGATCGGCCCGAGGAAGCGGGCGACCCGCTCGACCTGCACCGCCGGCGGCACGTCGTCGCCCCGGCAGTCGGCCAGCGCCGCCCGCAGCCCGGCGACGTCGTCGGCCGCGCCCGAAGGAAATGGTCCGCCGTCGGACGACGAGAGCAACGTCGCCACCGGGTCGTCGTCGCCCAACCACGCCAGCACCCGGCGCACCGCCGCCGGCCCCACGCCGTCGATCAGCAGGAGCACGCGGTGCCACGCCAATTCGTCGCGTGGGTTGTCGAGGATGCGCAACATGGCCAGCGCGTCCTTGACGTGGGCGGCCTCCAGATACTTCAGCCCGCCGTACTTCACGAACGGGATGTTGCGCCGGGCCAGCTCCAGCTCGAGCCCGGCCGAGTGGTGGCCGGTGCGGAAGAGCACGGCCTGGTCGCGCAGCAGCACGCCCCGCTCGCGATGCCCCAGGACGCGGGAACACACGAGGTCGGCCTGGGCGGCTTCGTCGGCGCACGCGGTGAGCTCGGGAGGATCGCCGTTGGGCCGGGTCGACCAGAGCGCCTTGGCGAAGCCGGCGGTGCCGCCCATCACCGCGTTGGCGGCCCCGAGGATGGGCGACGTCGATCGGTAGTTCTGCTCGAGGGTGATGACGGTGGTGCCGGCGAAGCGCGTCGGGAACGCCAGCATGTGGGCCGGCGACGCGGCGCGGAAACCGTAGATCGCCTGGGCGTCGTCGCCCACGGCCGAGACGTTGCCGGCCTCGGCGCACATGGCCGCCAGCACGTCGGCCTGCACCGCGTTGGTGTCCTGGTACTCGTCGACGAGTACGTGGTCGAACTGCTCACGCAGCAGGGGCCCGACCTCGGCCGACTGGGCCAGCGCCCGCCAGTAGAGCAACAGGTCGTCGTAGTCGACGACGCCGGTCGCCCGCTTGCGCTCGCCATAGGCGACGAACAGCGACCGCAATCCCTCGACCTCGTCTCGGCACCACGGGAAGAAGCGGTCGAGGACCTCGCCGAGCGGAAGCTGGGCGTTGACGACCCGGCTGTAGACGGCGGCGGCGGTGTCCTTCCTCGGGAAGCGACGCCGCTTCTCGCCGAGGCCGAGCTCGTGGCGGAGGACGCCGAGGAGGTCGGCGGTGTCGGACGCGTCGAGGATGGTGAAGGCCGGGTCGAGCCCGACGGCGGTGCCGTGCTGGCGCAGCACCCGATTGGCCATGGCGTGGAAGGTGCCGCCGGCGACCCGGGACGTGCGGGTGTCGCCGGTGAGCCGGGCCGCCCGTTGCAGCATCTCCTTGGCCGCCCGCCGCGAGAACGTGAGCAGCAGGATGCGCTCGGGCGCCATGCCGTCGGCGACCAGGCGGGCGACCCGGCTGGCCAGCGTGCGGGTCTTGCCGCTGCCGGCGCCGGCCACGATCAGGAGGGGCCCGCCGTCGTGGAGGACGGCCGCCCTCTGCTGGGGATTGAGGTCGTCGAGCCAAGCGAACATGTGTTCGACAGCGTACCTGAGAAGCTGTCGTGGTGAGCGATGGCTACGTCTGTCCCGAGTGCGGCCTCGACTACGACACCGTGCAACCGCCCGATGCCAAGGTCGCCATCCGGTCGTTCCCCCGGCGCTACCGCGAGGCGTTGGCGCCGGTGTTGGCCGGCGACGACGGCGACGAGATCGTGCGCCGGAGGCCGTCGCCGTCGACGTGGTCGGCGTTGGAGTACACCGCCCACGTGGCCGACCTCTACGGGTTGTTCGCCGACACCGTCACCCGCATGTACGCCGAGGACCACCCGACGATCGACTTCTGGGACTCCGACGCCAGGGCCGTGTCCGAGGGATACGCGTCGAAGGACCCCGCCGCCGTGCTCGACTGGCTCGCCGCCAATGGCGAGCGGTTGGCGGCGGCGGTCGATCGGGTCGACGCCGACGCGTGGCACCGCACCGCGGTGTTCCCCTGGGGCGAGCGCGACATCCTCACGATGGTGCGCAACGCCGTCCACGAGGGCACCCACCACCTGCGTGACGTGAACAAGGTGCTCGCCGCCGTTCGCCGGTGAGCTTCACCGAGGCCTACGGCGTGTTCTCGGTCGACGGTTCGTCGCCGCGGATCGGCTTCGCGTCGGGGGAGGCGGTACACGACCTGCGGGCGTTGGCCGATGCCGGCGCGCTGGATCATGGTGGGTTGGCCGAGGTCTGCCGGGCCGACGACCTGTTGCCGTTGTTGGCCGCCGGCCCCGAGGTGTGGTCGGGGTTGCGGTCGCGGTTGGCCGACGTCGTCGGCTCGGTCGAGACCATCGCGCTCGACGGCGTGACGATGCACCTGCCGTTCCCGGTGCGCGACTTCGTCGACTTCTATTCGTCGATCGAGCACGCCACCAACCTCGGGCGCATCCTTCGCCCCGACGGCGAGCCCTTGTTGGCGAACTGGCGCCACCTCCCCGTCGGGTATCACGGGCGGTCGTCGACGGTGGTGGTGAGCGGCACGCCGGTGCGCCGCCCGGCCGGGCAGTCGCGACCCGACCCCGCGGGCCCGCCGGTGTTCGGTTCGTCGCAGATGCTCGACTTCGAGCTCGAGGTCGGCTTCGTGACCGGTGGCCCCGACAACCGGATGGGGGAGCCGCTCGACGTGTCGTCGGCCGAGGACTCGATCTTCGGGCTCGTCTTGGTGAACGACTGGAGCGCCCGCGACATCCAGGCGTGGGAGTACCAGCCGCTCGGGCCCTTCCTCGGGAAGTCGTTCGCCACCTCGATCTCGCCTTGGGTCGTGCCGTTGGCGGCGCTGTCGTCTTTCCGTGTCCCGGGGCCTGTGCAGTCGCCGCCGCCGTTGCCGCACTTGCAGGCTTCCGAGCCCCGCGGCCTCGACCTGTCGTTGGAGGTGTGGTTGCGGACGCCGTCGATGTCGTCGCCGGTGCGGATCTCGTCGACGTCGTTCGCCGGGGTGTACTGGTCGATGGCCCAGCAGCTCGCCCACTTGACGAGCAACGGGGCGGTGGTGGGCGCCGGCGACCTGTGCGCCTCGGGCACGGTTTCTGGCGCTGGCCCCGGGAGCGAGGGCAGTCTCATGGAGCTGACGTGGAGGGGCTCGCGTCCGTTGGTCTTGCCGAACGGCGAGACGCGGGGGTTCCTCGAGGATGGTGACGAGGTGACGATGACCGGGTGGTGCGGCGATGTGGGCTTCGGCTCGGTGGTCGGGCGGGTGGTGGGTTTGTCGTGAGCAAGTCGTTTCGTCAGCTCAAGTACCTGCGGCCGGCGGGGGCGACCGAGTTGCTGCTCGTGCGCCACGGCGAGTCGGCGCCGGCGGTGGAGGGGACGTCGTTCCCGTTGGTCGACGGGCAGGGCGACCCACCGTTGTCGCCCGACGGGAGGGAGCAGGCGGCGCGGGTGGCGACCAGGCTGATGGTGTCGTCGGTCGACGCGGCCTACGCCACCTCGTTGCAGCGGACGGTGGAGACCGCGGCGCCCTTCGTCGAGCGTTCCGGCCTGCCCTTGGCGATCGAGCCCGAGCTGCGGGAGGTGTTCCTCGGCGAGTGGGAGGGGGGCGCCTTCCGGCAGCGGGTGATCGAGCGCGATCCGGTGGCCGTGCGGATGCTGGAGGAGCAGCGGTGGGACGTGATCCCTGGCGCCGAGCCCGCGGCCGAGTTCGGGGCCCGGGTGCGGGCGGGGGTGTTGCGGGTGGCGTCGCTCCATCCCGACCAGCGGGTGGCGGTGTTCACCCATGGCGGCGTCATCGGGTGCGTGCTGGCGCTGGCCACGGGGTGCCAGCCGTTCGCCTTCACCAACGCCGACAATGGTTCGATCACCCACGTGGTCGTGAGCGGTGCCGGCCCGTCGGCGCCGTGGACGGTGCGGCGGTTCAACGACACCGCCCATCTCGAGCCCGGGTTCACCGTGTTGTCGGCGCCGTTGACGTGAGCGCCTCGGTTGCCGCCGACGTGCGGGCGTGGTTGGCGGCCAACTGGGACCCGTCGTTGTCGTTGTCGGCCTGGCGTTCGTTGCTGGTCGACTCGGGGTGGGCGTGCCCGACGTGGCCGGTCGAGTGGTTCGGTCGTGGCTTGCCGGCGTCGGCGGCCGACGTGGTGTCGGCGGAGTTGCGGGCCGTTGGCGCGGTGGGGCCCCCTTCTGGGTCCGGGTTGGGGTTGGCGGCGCCGACGATCTTGGAGCACGGTTCTTCTTCGTTGAAGTCGTTGCTGCTGCGGCCGATCGTGACCGGCGAGCACACGTGGTGCCAGCTCTTCTCGGAGCCGGGCAGCGGTTCCGACCTGGCCGGGTTGACGACCCGGGCCGAGCTCGACGGCGACGAGTGGGTGGTGAGCGGGCAGAAGGTATGGACGACGAGCGCGCACCATGCGGCCTACGGAATGTTGCTGGCCCGCACCGACTGGTCGGTGCCGAAGCACCGGGGCATCACGTATTTCGCCTTGCCGATGGCCCAGGACGGGGTCGAGGTGCGGCCTTTGCGGCAGATGAACGGGCACGCTTCGTTCAACGAGGTGTTCCTGACCGAGGCTCGGGTTCCCGCTTCTCATGTGGTGGGCTCGGCCGGCTCCGGTTGGGCGGTGGCGTTGACGACGTTGGCCCACGAGCGCCGTTTGAACTTGTCGTTGCGTGGGTCACGCTCGGCCGGTGACGGGGTCGACGATTCTGGGCGTGTCGCTCGGGAGGCGGCGTTGGAGACGGCGGCGCAGTACGAGCCCTATCGCTGGTACCCGCAGCGCGCCGGGCGGGCCGATCTGGTGGTGTCTCGGGCTCGATCCCTTGGCGCTGTCTCCGGCGTTGCCGCCGGCCCGGTGGTGCGTGACGGCGTGGCCGGGTTGGTCGCGCTGTCGCGAGCCGCGGAATGGACCGCGGCCCGTGCGGCCGCCGCCCGGGCGTTGGGCCGCCCGCCCGGCGCCGAAGGTTCGCTCGGCAAACTTTCGGCCAGCGAGATCGCCCGTTCCTCCGCTCGCCTGCATTCGTCGTTGGCCGGGCCCTGGGGAATGCTCTCGGGCGCCGACGACGGCACCGGCGGCGTGGTTGCCGAGGTCCTCGTCTCGGTCCCCGCCGTCTCCATCGCCGGCGGTACCGACGAGATCCAGCACAACATCCTCGGCGAGCGACTGTTGGGCCTGCCCCGTGAACCGTCGGTCGACCACGACGTCCCGTTCCACGACGTCATGCGCAACCGCTCCGCCCGCTGAAGAAATTCTCAGAATTTGGTCTCTACCTATTGTGTGAACTAGTCCATCCAACTTATGGTGTGCATAGTCCACATCGGGGCAGCGAAGGGGGCCGCCTAACCCATAAACAGAAGGCGGGGTCCTTGGTGACAAGCCATACCCGGCGCTTGACGCGCCTGGTGTTCACGATGTCCGTACTCATTGCCGCATCCGTCGCCGTATCGGCTCGGCCGGCGAGTGCGTACAACTACGGGGGCTGCCACTGGGGCCTCGCTCCAGCCGCGGTCACGTACGAGATCGCGGAAGGGAGCGATCCTGCAGGGGAGGCCAAGTACCACCAATGGCTCGACAGGGCAGTCGCGAACTGGAACGCCCACATGAATGGCCAACTGAAGTTCTCGCCCTACGTCGACAACAGCACAATGCCGGCCGACATCCTCGTTCGGATCGACCGATTCGGGACCAGCATCCCTCACGCCGGTGAATTCCGCTATAGCGGATGTCGGACGGGGTCGGGGTACGACCGACGCTGGGTCCCCCAGACCACCGTCTATGTCAACCGCGACTACATGGAGATCGAGTTCTCCAACGTCCAGGGGGCTGACGTTCATGTCGTCGGCGAGGTCTTCCTCCATGAGCTCGGCCATTCAGTCGGGCTCGACCACGAGGCGCTCTATACCGGGCAGAACCCGGGGGATACGAGGACACCGAGCGCCTGCAACATCATGTACTACAGCGCGAATCCGTTCTATCCCGATCAAGAGTGCGCTGGGCGGGGCGAGATCTTGAAGCCGGACGACCTCGAGGGTGCGATCTCGTTCTACCCGCCGCCCGATCCGCCCGATCCGTCAAAGCCGGAAATCCCGAAGGACTACCACGACTACTTTCCGGACAACATGTGCATTGGAGGCTGGTTCTGTTGACAACGCAATCGCGTACTTGCAGCCGCGTCATACTCGGGGTCCTGATCCTGCTTGGGCTCGTCCTCGGTGCTTGCGGCCGGAACGCCGCGCCCTCGGAGTCCGCGTCGGCCGGGGCCCCGGGCCCCAGCACCACCGTTCGGGCTCCGACAACGAGCGGTGGCTACACCATCGTCCCGATGCAAGGCGGCGACGGCTTGTTGGCGAGGACGTACCCCACGATCAAAGAACTGACGGCTGACATGCAGCTCGTCGTGCGGGCGACCGCCACCGCCGAGCGCAGAAACGCCTACTTCCTGCACGACGAGCACACCGTCACCGAGCTCAAGGTCAACGAGGTATTGAAGGGCGATCCATCGCTGACGACCATCCACCTCACCCAGAACGTGGTTCCCCTACACGAGGACTTCCCATTCCCGGTCGCGGGGAAGTCGTACGTGCTCTTCCTCAAGGGCGACACCGTTTCTGAGGACGGGCGACCCGTCACCTATTACGGCCCTTTCGGCATGTTCTTGCAGGGAAAGGGCGGGCTTTACGACGACCTTGACCCGGTCGGCCAACTGCAAGCGACCCAACGGCACCTGATCCTCGACGACCTCCGGAGGGCAATCGCTGAGTAGCGGGCGTGGCCGTCACCGGTAACGTTGGCGGCCACGCCTCCGTAGCTCAGTTGGATAGAGCGTCTGCCTTCTAAGCAGCGGGTCGCAGGTTCGAATCCTGCCGGAGGCGCTAGCCGGTGACCTGCGCTGGGATCGGTCCGAGGTAGGGCGGTTCTAGGAGCAGCCCGAACTCCCCGAACTGGCCGTGGGAGACAGAGTCGAGGTCGTCCCACATGTGGCGCAGGCTCACGACGACGGCTTGATGCTTGGCTCCATCCCGTGTTGTCACGGTCACCTTCATCCCGAGTGTGACCTTGCCGTCTTCCATGATGCAGCCGAGCACGCGTCCGGCGGGCCGGTCGAAGGTGCTGTTCGCAAGGGCTGAGAACCGTCCACGCTTGCGTTCGAGTATCCGCCGGGCCGTCTGGTACGACTCGCCCGTCTTGGCCGCTCGGTCGCGGACGATCTGCTTGAAATCGCTGTCTTCGGTCATGACTTCGCTCCCTTCGCGACAGCCCTCGTGCCCCAGCCACGACGGGCAGCCGCAGCGAAGTTCCACCGGCCCGAGGGTGCGCCCCCCTTCGCCTTCCGAGCGTTCGGCTGGGGTCGAACGGATGAAGGTGCGGCGATGACCGTCGCCTCCGACATTCTCGCGTCGGCCATCGACAGCCCACAAGCAGGTATCTAGGTTTGCGGCCTGAGCGATCCGCGTTCGCTTCCGAAGACGCCGGATGGCGTTCGCCAGGCATGGTCGATCATCGCGGACACGTGGTCGGGCACCGTTGACCGGGCCAGACGGCTCGACGAAGCGGTGCTCCATCAGCGTGTCGACGACGAGTGGTCCTTCGTGGAGACGTTGCGACACCTGATCTTCGTCAGCGATCGGTGGATGCACCGCACGATCCTCGGTGAGACGGGGCCGTTCCACCGTCTCGGCCTACCGCCGGAGAACAAGGTCGGCCAGCGCCCGCCTCCCGCCGTCGACCTCAGCGCCGGGGGAGTGGACGTGTTCGCCGAGGCGACACTCGACGTCATCTTGCCCATCCGGGAGGATCGCGCCCAGGAGGTGCGGACGCTCATCGGAGGACTCGACGATGGCGACCTGAGCCGGCTTTGCGCTCCCAATCCCACTCCCGGGAGCCCACCGGGGCAGATCCCGCTACAGGCCGCGCTGGACGTCCTCATCCGTGAGGAGTGGCTCCATCACGAGTTCGCCACCCGGGACCTTGCCACGCTGGAGTCGCGCCAGCCTCCTAGAGCCGGGTCGAACTAGCCCGCGCCATTGGCAAATGGCCCATGCGGGGCATTGTGCGCGCCGCCCGAGGCGACGCATACCTGACACATGGCGATCCTGCGCTTTCCGAGGGCAAAGCGCCCGTCGGCGCCGCACACGGTCTTCGTGCTCGGAGGCGGAGGGAACCTGGGGGCGCTGCAAGTGGGAATGCTGCAGGCGGCCATCGACCGAGGCATCGTCCCCGACGTGATCGTGGGCTGCTCGGTGGGGGCGATCAACGCCGCCGCCCTGGCCGCCGACCCGACGAGGGACGGCATCGAGCGGATGAAGGAAGTGTGGGCCACGGTCGGCGAGCAGATCGTCGCCCCGGTGGGCAAGTTCGACGGCGTGCGCCTGCTGACGAGCAGGGGCGCGTCCCTCCAATCCAACGCCGGCCTCCGCCGCCTGCTCGAAGACACGTTGCCGTTCAAGCGTTTCGAGGACTTCCCGGTGGCCTTCCATGTGGTGGCCACGTCGCTCACCCATCAGGCCGAGCGCTGGTTCGACAAGGGCGACGTCATCGCACCCATCCTCGCCTCGGCGGCATTGCCGGCCATCTTCCCGCCAGTGACGATCGACGGCGAGATCCTCATCGACGGCGGCGTCCTCAACAACGTCCCGCTCTCGAAGGCGTACGAGCTCGGCGCCAGCCAGGTCTACGTCTTCCACGTCGGCAATTTCGACCGACCACGGCCAGCCCCGAAACGGCCAGTCGACGTCCTCCTCCAAGCCTTCTCCATCAGCCGCTCCTACCGGTTCAAGAGCGAGTCGAGCGTGGCCCCGCCGCCGGGCGTCGAGCTCGTCGTCGTGCCCAGCGTCGACCCGGGAAGGCTCCGCTACAACGACTTCGGCCGCTCGCCCGAGCTCATCGAACGGGGCCGGGCCGCGGCCGCCGCCTACTTCGACACCAGCGCGGTGGCCTCGACGCAATAGGGCAGCACCACCGTCGACACCCGCCGTATGTCCTGCAGGTGGCGGGCGATGCGCCGGCCCGCGCCCCGATGCAGCAGCGGGTGCCACCACCGGGGCAGGTCGAGCTCGGGCACGACGACCAAGACCCGGCTGTGGCTGACCACCTCGCGCTCGACGACCCGGCGGATGGCATCGGCGAGGGTGGCCGCCTCCGGCTCCTCGACGTGCAACGGCAACCATGTGAGGCCGAGCCCCATCCAGTCGTCGGCCAACCGGCGCACGGTGTCGAGGTCGAAGGCGAGGTGGACGGCCCGGGCCTCGAACTCCTGCAGTTGGGTGGCGAGGGCGAGGGCGGGCACGACCCGCCGGTCGACGCCGCCCACGAGGATCAGGGCGAGGCCGCGGTCGAGCGTGATCGCCACCGGATCAACCCTCCGACCCGGGCTCGCGTTCGACGTGGTAGGGCACCGACGTGACCACGGTGTCCTTGCGGAACAGCAACGCCAGTTTGATGGCGCCCGCGCTCTGGTTGTGCAGCAACTGGGCCGGCGACAACAACCGGCCGGCGACGAACTCCGGGATCACCACGGTGACGGTCTCGTCGTGCCAACGCTCGTCGAGGTCGTCGAGGTAGCGCTCGACCGCACCGATCAGGTCACGGTACGGCGAGTTGACGATCTCCAGCGGGACGTCGAAGCGGAAGCGGGCCCACTGGTCCTCCATGTGCTGGCGGTCGTCGTCGTCCTCCGACACGTACAGCGCGGCGATGTGGTTGGGCCGCAACGAGCGGGCGTAGCGCACCGCCTTCACCACGCCCTTGTGCACCCGGCCGACGAGCACGACGACGGTGTGGTTGGGCGAGTCGAGGCGGATGTCGCCCGGGTCGACGGCCAGGGCCGTCTCGAGCCGTTGGTAATGGCGCTTGATGCCGAGGAAGAGGGCGATGATCGCCGGCACCACGACCAACGGCACCCACGCACCGCTGGTGAACTTGGTGCTGGCCACGATCACCAGCACCACGCCGGTGGCGACCGCGCCCACGGCGTTGACGGCGATGCCCCGCCGCCAACCCGGGTCCCGCAACTTGCGGTGGTGGCGGACCATGCCCCACTGGCTGAGGGTGAAAGAGGTGAACACGCCCACGGCGTACAGCGGGATGAGCGCGTTGGTCAGCCCCTTGAAGGCGACGAGCAGCCCGCCGGCAGCGATGGCCAGGAAGACGATGCCGTTGGAGAACACCAGCCGGTCGCCGCGGTTGGCGAACTGTCGCGGCAGGTACTGGTCGCGGGCGATGATCGAGCTCAGCCTGGGGAAGTCGGCGTAGGCGGTGTTGGCCGCCAGGGTGAGGATGCCGGCGGTGGCGAACTGGAGCACGACGTAGAGCGGGCCGTCGCCGAACACCGCCATCCCCATTTGCGAGAAGACGGTCTCGACGTGGCTCGGGTAGGGCCGCAGGTGGTGGGCCAGCACCGAGACGCCGAGGAAGAGGGTGCCGAGGATGACGCCCATCCAGAGGAGGGTGTTGGCCGCGTTCCTGGCCTCGGGCTTGCGGAAGGCAGGCACGCCGTTGGAGATGGCCTCGACGCCGGTGAGCGCGACCGCGCCCGACGAGAAGCCCTTGAGGATGAGGAACAGTCCGAGGCTGCCGCCGAACTGGCCGCTGCCGGCGAAGTGTTCCGGCTGGAACGGCACCCGGCTGATGTGGTGGCCGACGAATACTTGGTAGAGGCCGACACCGACGAGCAAGGTCAGGATGACGATGTAGATGTAGGTGGGCGCGGCGAAGATGCGGCCCGACTCCTTGATGCCCCGGAGGTTGGCCGTGGTGATCAGGACGATGAGGCCGATGCCGATGAGCACCCGTTGGTCGGCCAGGCCGCGGAAGGTCGGGATCGAGATGATGGCGGCCACGCCGGCCGAGATCGACACCGCCACCGTGAGGATGTAGTCGACGAGCAGCGACGCGCCCGCGATCAGCGACGGCAGTTCGCCCAGGTTCTCGCGGCTGACGACGTAGGAGCCGCCGCCGCTCGGGTAGGCGAAGATCGTTTGTCGGTACGACGTGACCACGATGGCCAGCAGCAGGGCGACGGCCACCGCGATCGGCACCAGCGTGTGCAGGCCGAGGGCCAGGCTCGACGAGCCCAGAGCCACCACGAAGAGGATCTCCTCGGTGGCGTAGGCGGTGGAGGAGATGGCGTCGGACGAGAAGACGGCCAGCGCGATGACCTTCGGTATCCGCTGGTGCTCCTGCTCCGAGGTGGCGAGGGGCCGGCCGACGAGCAGGCGCTTGACCATGGGAAGCACGCTGGCCATTGGACCGCGGGCGCCGTAAAGAACCCGTTGCCCGGCGCCGGCCCGGTATAAGGAAAACGTAAAGAGTTCTAGCGGGCGGTCACGTCACTCGTTGCCGGGCCAGCCCTTGGGGCCGTCGACCGGGGGGCGGCTGAGGGGCGGCACCCATCCCTCGCCGTCGACGTGGCGGCGGACGACCTTGGCCGGGGCCCCGGCGCACACCGAATAGTCGGGTAGCTCGCCCCGCACGACCGAGCCCGCGGCCACGGTCACGTGGCGCCCGATGCGGGCCCCGGGGAGGACGACGACGTTGGCGCCGAGCCAGCTCCCGGCCCCGACCTCGACCGGTTCCTCGGACACCCACTGGCGACCGATGGGCACGTCGAGCTTGGCGTAGGAGTGGTTGTGGTCGGTGATGTAGACGTTCGGCCCCGTGGCCACGTCGTCGCCGATGACGATGCCGCAGCGGCCGACGACGTAGCTGCCCCGGCCGATGTTGCAGCGGTCGCCGATCACGATGACGGGCGGCGTGCCCGTGCCCATGTCCTCGCCGGGCAGGCCGACGGCGAGGCTGACGTTGGCGCCGATGAGGGTCTCGGTGCCGAGGGCGATCCACGGCTCGCCGAAGACCGCACCCTGGGGGAACGACAGGCACGAGCCCTTACCCATGGCCGCGAACCGCCGCCCCCGCTCGTCCTGGGGGCCGATGGCCCCGGCAACCGTGACCCACTCCCACGCTTTGTGGATGACGGCGGCGGCGATGTTCCTCGACAGCGGCACGGCGGCAACGTAGTCCGGACGAGGGTGGGCGCCGGTAGCGTCTGGCCGGATGTCGACCCGCACGTTGCTCGGCTTGCTCGGCTTGCTGGCGGCGGCGACGGCGGCGGCGTCGTTGCTCGTGGGCGCGTGGTTGTTCCCGCTCGGCTCGGCCAACCGCGACGAGTCGAGCTACCAGGCCTTCGCCTCGATGCTGCGCCACGGGCACGCCACCCTGCCCCTCGCCGACCGGCCCTACCGGCCGTGGGCCTCGGGCGTGCGCATGGGTCGGGTGGTGATGAAGTACACGCCGCCCTGGCCGTTGGCGTTGGCGTTGGCCACCTCGGCCGTGGGCGAACCCCGTGCCGCCTCGGCCCTGGCCGCGGCCGCGGCCGTGCTCCTGGTCTACGCCCTGGCCCGCGAGCTCCTCGCCGACGACCGCCGCGCCCTGCTGGCCGCATTGTTGTTCGCGGCCTCGCCGTTCGTCATCGTCCAGTCGGCCACGACCTTGGCCTACGTCTTCCAACTGGCCCTCGAACTCGCCGCCGCCGTCCTCCTCCTGCGTTCTTGTCACACCCCCGTGATAAGCCCCCACCCCGGGGGGGCGCCCAAAATCGCGCCAACGATTCGCGCGCCCGCGAACGGGCGGCGGGCGACGTGGTCGCTCGCCGCCGCGGGGGCGTTGACGGGGGTGGCGGTGTTCGCCCGGCCGTTCGACGCGGTGCTGTTCGTCGGCCCCTTCGCCGCGCTGACGTTCTGGCCACGGGCGAGATGGAAGGGCGCGGCGTGGTTCGCCGCCGGCGCCGCCGTCCCCCTGATCGCCTTCCTCGCCTACAACGTCGCCACCATGGGCAGCCCGCTCTCCCTGCCGTTCCAGGTGACCGGCCCGACCGACGGCTTCGGCTTCGGCGACCGGGGCATCTTCGCCAACGGCACGGTGAAGTTCACCTTCGCCAACGGCATCGAAGGCACGGCCGCAGACCTCGGATGGTTGGTGGCGTGGGCCGCCGGCGGACCATTCCTCGTCGTGCTCGCGGCCAACGGCATGCGCCGCCATTGGCGCGACCAGAGGGCGGTGGCCCGCGCCCTCCTCGTCACGACGGTCGCCTACCCAATCGCCTACCTCGCCTTCTGGGGCACCTACGCCGTCGCCCATTACTGGCGGGGCGCGGCCACCCTCGGGCCCTTCTACCACCTGCCCGTGCTCGTCCCCCTCGTGATCCTCGCCGCCGCCGGTTGGCCCAAGGCGAAGCACGCGGCCGTCGCCATCGCCATGGCCGCGGTCACGCTGGCGTGGCTGCCGGTCAAGGTCGCCGACAACCAACGGGTCACCGCCGCCTACCGCAGGGCCCAGCGAGCGGCGGCCAGGGTCGAACAACCGGCCGTCCTGCTCATCGCCGACCACGGCGACCGCGGCTACGACAGTTGGACGCCCTTCCTCGCCAACGGCACCGACCTCGATCGGCAGCCCGTCGTCTACGCCGAAGACCGCCCGGCGACAAACTTCGCCGTCGCCGACCGATACGCCAACGGCCCCGGCGCCCGCCACCTGGCCCGCCTCGTCACCTCGCCCGCGCCCACGGCGCCGGCGAAGTTCCGCGTCGTCCCGATCGAGGTCACCCGGGCCCAGACCGTCACCGCCAGCATCCGCTGGACCAGAGCCGTCGACTTCGCCTACCTCGTCGACCACGGCCACGAGCAACGCCGAGCGACGGACCAGAGGACGACCCAATGGCAACTGGGCCCCGACGATCTACGGCAAGCCAAAGGCACGCTCGCCCTCGGCGTCCAGCAAGGCAAGAGGCGATGGGAGGTGCGGGTGCCCTACCGGATCGTCGACGGCAACGTCGAGGTCATCGGCCCGGGCCGGGGATACGAACGCCGGGGCCGCATGTGGCGCGAGGCCGACGTGTCCGCCACCATCACCGACCGCTACGGCGTGTAAGCCCCGAGCAACGCCAGCAACCCGTACAACGTCATCGTCGCCGCCCCCACGGCGAGGAACGAACGCTCAACCCACGCCCGCGACGACAACGACGCCATGGCCAACACCACCGGGAAGGTCGTGAAGGTGTAGCGCTCGAAGCTGCCGAGGTGGCTCGTGCTCAAGGCCACGACCAACGACACGGTGGCGAAGGCGCCGTAGCTGACCGGCCACCGCCGGAACGACACCGCGATCAACGCCACCAACGCCACCGCCCACACCACCCGGATCGAGCCCACGTCCCACGTGCCCGCGAGCAACGCGTGGGCCGGCTCCTGCAACGCCGTCCACGGACCTTCGGCCGGGCCGCGGAACTTGGGGCCCTGCTGGATGCGGTACGGCAACAACGGGTCGCCGAAGGTCGCGCCCACCCACCACAGGTACGCGCCCGCGCCCACGAACGACGACAGCACCGCGGCCGCCGCCGGCCAAGGCCAAGACCGACGCCGGGACCACGACCACGCGGGACGACGAAGCCCCCGCGCCGCCTCGATGGCCAGCGGCACCGCGATCAACACGCCGACCGGCCGGATGGCCCCGACCAACAAGGCCAGCAGGGCCGCCGTCCACCAACGTCCCCGCCGGGCGGCCAGGAACGCGCCGGTGGCCAAGGCGGCCCACAGCGACTCGGTGTACCCCCACGCCAAGACGAAGCCCGCGGGCATGATCGCCCCGAACCACGCCGCCCGCCTGGCCAACTCCCGGTCGCCGGTCTCGAACACCACCAGCCGGTGCAGCACGATGACGAACAGCAAAGC